>AASF01000993.1 GCA_000168735.1 Candidatus Endoriftia persephone str. Hot96_1+Hot96_2
GCCTTGATCACGGTGCAGGGACGGCGCCGCACGTACTCATACAGGGGCCGCATGGTTCTTATCCCAGAGCATGCAAACAATGGCCGGACCTGCTCACTGGCTCTCCTCCCGGCGCAGCAGCTGATAGTTTTCCTGGTAAGCTGGCAAAGTTGTCGTACTCGCGCACATCACCAAAGTTGATGCCCTCAAACTCCAGCGCCTCCCTGACCTCCGGCAGCTGATGCCAGCTACGGCAGATCTCGTGTGGTGGTGGCATCCAGCTCCCCCATCTCACGCCATCGCTGCAGGATGCGTTGCGAGTCACTGTTGAGCAGGCCACTCAGATCACAGCCCGGCAGATGCGCCAACAGAAAACTCAATCGATGCCACAGTAGCGCGCAACGCAGATCGCTCAGATAACCGTTGAAGCGTTCCAGCCAGGCCTCATCCAGCTGCGGATTGAGCGACACCAGGGCGGCCAGATTGAGGCCACCATCAAGTGCCGTACGTTGTTGCTGCCATTGCGATTGAATCTGGTTGTCAGCAGACTTCCCAGCAACTCTCTCCAGCCGCACCCAGAAGCGGTCGCAATACTCCGGCGGCAGGCTGGCGAACAGATCCTCCTGCAGCAGCTGGAGAAACTCCTGCAATCAGCCTATCGTTGCCCACCCAGTAGAGCGCCCGCTGCCAGAGCCGCGGCGTGGTGCGATGTGCCTCGCTCGGCGGCGCCTCACAGATCAGCCGCGTCACCGTTGCGGAGTCGAACTGCAAAAAGGGACGCCCGTCGAGTAAGGTCAGGCCCTGCCGGGTCAGCGCCTGCAACTTCCGCCCTAACTCACCGGAAACCGGCTGGTCCGCACCATAGATAAGGTCACAGCTATCTGCAGATGGGATGTCGAGACAGATACGCGTGCCCTCG
>AASF01000992.1 GCA_000168735.1 Candidatus Endoriftia persephone str. Hot96_1+Hot96_2
TTGATCACGCAGAGGATCAGCATCGGCGCCAACATACTCCAAGGGGCCTCTCGAACTTGTTCGTGCTCCACCCGCAACTGGCCGAGGAACATATTGTGAATCAGCTTGTAGACCGAAAGGATGGTGCCCAGAGTGCCTATCACCGTGGCAACAAAGAGCAGCGGCATCCCCTCATTCAACAACGAACGCGTACGACCAGCCCCCACTTGGAGAAACAAAACCCGTTCCATCGCGCGCGCAGAAACCCGCCAGAAACCGATGATGCCGATCAGCAGGGTGAGGAAGGAGAGCGGCATGCGTGTCACCAGTCCACCCATGTTGCGTTCAGATTTCCGCACTACCCTTTGTGCTGAANTGCACCACCANGCGTGNTCTCNTTGCCAAAAACAGGGCCCCGCCTGACAGGTCGCATTAGTTAAACACGTGCAGAAGACCACCGGCACTGCCCATGGGCGTCCGCCACCACCAGGCCCAGCAGCATGTAACCGCCTTGCCCAATACCATGCCAGGCGAGCAACCGGCGCGCATCGTTCTGTTTCATCGCGGTAAAGGTGGGCAGGATAATGGTAAAGACGGCAATCCAGGCCAGCAGATCCCGCGCATCGATCATGCTGAGGGGGGATCACAAGCGCCTCAAACACGACTCATACCAAATCAGTTTCACCAATACCAGCAGGATGGCAAACAGACCCATGCGTGACGAAATCGCGCCGAGAAAGGCGGCACCCGGCCCAGGAGTCTCGGCATAGGCCGCTGCCTGCCAGAGATGGAACGGCAACAATCCCATCTTGATGCCGAAGCCCGCACAAAATAGCAGCAGCAACAGCCAGAGTTGGGCAGTCCCAAGAGTGGGCACGGCGGCCATCACCGCCTCGAATTGCAACGATCCGGCCAGATTGAAGAGCAGCGCCAGGGCACCGAAGATCGCCATCGCTCCGACCATGGCATAGGTGAGATACTTCATCGCGGCTTTAGTGGCCACACCACCGGCCATCGCCATCAACAGGAAACCGGCCCAACTCACCAGCTCCCAACCGATAAACAGGCAAAGCCAGGTCACCGCTGGCCAGCAACACCAGCATCGTCAACACATTGAGCGCCATCGCTACATGGAACAGCCAGAGGTTGCCACCCTGACTGCGAAACCTCTCCCCCCACTCACCAGCGGCAAACCAGCTGCTGAGGAACGCCGCACCGAGAGTGATAATGGCGAAATACCAGCTCAGGGCATCGAAGCGCCAGGAGAGGGTGTGCTCCATCACACTCCAACTGCCAGCCAAGCGCTACAGCAGCCCCACCATAGGCCAGCCCAGCCATCTTCAAAAGCCCCACCAACTGACCGCCAAAGAGGATGGTCACAGAACCCACCGCTGGCCCGGATACGGCCAAACAACAGGACCAGCAGCAGCGTGCCTGCGGAGAACAGCAGCAGTTCATCGAGAGGTGTCAAGGTCATTGGCCAGCACCTCTCCCGAGAAGGGAAGACATGCTTCACATAACCGCTCACATCGCCCGCCTCACTGGCCACCTCTTTCAGCCCTTCAGCGAGAGGGGCGATCATCACCAGCGCGCTGATCAAGG
>AASF01000991.1 GCA_000168735.1 Candidatus Endoriftia persephone str. Hot96_1+Hot96_2
GATCACCGGGGCGGCAGCGGCAGAGACATCCACGGTGCGCGTCACGCTAGCCGAGTTACCAGCCGTGTCGGAGACGCTATAGGTCAGGGTGTAGCTACCGGTGGTGGTGCGGTCGACCGTACCACTCATCACAATATTGGCGCTGACATCACCATCCACATTGTCGTTAGCGCTGGCGCCCGGATCGCTATAGGCCGCCGGTCCCGCCTCCAAGGTCAGGGGATTGGCGCCGGAGAGGGTGATC
>AASF01000990.1 GCA_000168735.1 Candidatus Endoriftia persephone str. Hot96_1+Hot96_2
GATCCGGAACGGCTGATCGCCTGGCATACCCTGTTCATGCTGATGTCGATGGTGGTGGTGGCACGCGGGGTGCGCGCCGGCCTGGAGAAGGCGGTGACCTGGCTGATGCCGGCGCTGTTTGTGCTGTTAATCGTGATGGTCGGTTATGCGATGAACACCGGCTCCTTTGCAGAGGGGCTGAAGTTCCTCTTTGAGCCCGATTTCGACAAGCTGCTCTACGCATGTGAGATGGTGGACGGGGCGCAGCAGTGCGAGATCAGTGGCGCCCCGATCCTGGTGGCGCTGGGACACGCCTTCTTTACCCTCAGCCTCGGTATGGGCGCGATCATGGTCTACGGCTCCTATATGCCGAAGCAGTCCTCCATTGCCGGCTCGGCGATATTGATTGCGCTTCTCGATACCCTGGTGGCATTGGTGGCGGGGATGGCGATATTCCCCATCGTCTTCGCCAACGGCCTGGAGCCGGGCGCCGGCCCAGGGTTGATCTTCCAGACCCTGCCGATCGCCTTCGGCTCGATGCCGGGCGGGCAGCTGTTCGGCACGCTCTTCTTTGTGCTACTGGTGTTTGCCGCCTGGTCGTCGGCGATCTCCCTGATCGAACCGGCGGTAGCCTGGTTGGTGGAGAATCGGGGCATGACGCGGGTGCGCGCGGCGAGTTGGATCGGTCTGATCACCTGGCTGCTCGGGCTCGGCAGCATTTTCTCCTTCAACCTCTGGTCGGGCGAGCGCTATAAGCTGTTCGGCAAGAGCTTCTTCGATCTGCTCGACTATCTGGCGGCAAATATCATGCTGCCGTTGGGTGGTCTGCTGATCGCGATCTTCGCCGGCTGGTTTATGTCGCGGGAGTCGAGCCAGCATGAGTTCGCCATGGCACAGCCGTTCTACAGCCTCTGGCGGGGCACGATCCGTTTCCTGACGCCACTGGCGGTGGTGATGGTCTTCCTTAACGCGGTTGGGGTGCTCTGATCA
>AASF01000989.1 GCA_000168735.1 Candidatus Endoriftia persephone str. Hot96_1+Hot96_2
TCCGGCCAAGCTGAAGGAGATTCTCGGCGCTACTGCGACCCTGGAGTATCGTCTCGCCGACACCGAACATAGCGTGCAGGATGCGGTCAACGGCCGAGTGCCCCCGGGTTCTAAACTCTATCGGGAGCGTAACGGCCAGCCGGTGTTGCTGAAGAAGTCGGTGATCATCACCGGTAATCAGATCACCGATGCCTCCTCTGGACTCGACCAGCGTGGCTGGTGGCCCTATGGTCTCGGTCACCCTGGACGGCGTGGGTGCCAAGCGCATGCGCCGTCTCACCAGCGAGAATGTCGGCAAGCCGATGGCGGTGGTGTTTATCGAGAACCGCACCATCACCCGCATGGTCGACGGCAAGCCGGTCAAGCATAAAGTTAAGGTGGAGGAGGTGATCAGCATCGCCCAATATCCTCGAACCTTTCGGTCGGCGCTTTCAAACCACCGGCCTCGACAGCTCGGAAGAGGCACGAGATCTAGCGCTGCTGCTGCGTGCCGGCGCGCTGGCTGCTCCCATCGAGATCGTCGAGGAGCGCACCATCGGCCCCAGTCTGGGTCAGGACAATATTGACCAGGGCTTTCAGTCAGTGGTGATCGGCCTGGTCTTGGTGATGGTCTTCATGGCGGTCTACTATCGCGTCTTCGGTCTGGTGGCGGACCTTGCGTTGGTGATGAATCTGGTGCTGATC
>AASF01000988.1 GCA_000168735.1 Candidatus Endoriftia persephone str. Hot96_1+Hot96_2
CGAATCGCCCTGATCATCAGCACACCAATCAGAAAAAGCCAAGAAGCGGGCCACCCAATCCGCGTAACTTTGCTCGGTGCGAATCGACAAGCTCCGCACCCTCACCGCCGTGATATAGCGCTCGTAACCCCCTGGGATTACGCCTATACCATTCAGCTAAAAGACCTCCCCGCTTGGGTCTTATATCGATCTCTCCGACAGCATCAGTTTGTGACCTCGCCAGTGTTGGGTGATC
>AASF01000987.1 GCA_000168735.1 Candidatus Endoriftia persephone str. Hot96_1+Hot96_2
GAAAATACATGGGCTATCCGGGTTGGTGGAGGGGTAAAAGTTAGAGTCACCGTTGCAGGCGACGCTGTGAATATGAATCCAAGAGGTTAGAAGATCATGAAGGGTGCGATTGGCAATCTGATGAAGCAGGCGCAGAAAATGCAGGCCGAGATGCAGCAGGCCCAAGAGCGGCTCGCCCAGGAGGAGGTAGCCGGTGAATCGGGTGGCGGCCTGGTCAAGGTGATCATCAACGGCAAGCACGAGGTGCGCCGTGTCACCATCGATGAGAGCCTGTTGAGCGACGATAAGGAGATGCTCGAGGATCTGGTCGCCGCGGCATTCAACGATGCCAGCCAGCGGGTCAGCCAGAAGATGCAGGAGAGCATGGCCGACCTCACCTCCGGCATGGGCACTGCCACCGGGCATGAAACTGCCGTTCTGAGCCGATGGCCGCCTCTCTGCTTGATCAGCTGATGAGTTCGTTGCGCTGCCTGCCTGGTGTCGGCGCCAAGTCGGCACAGCGTATGGCCTACCATCTGCTGGAGCGTGACCGAGAGGGCGGTCGTCGACTCGCCGCGGTGATGGCCAAGGCGATGCAACAGATCGGCCATTGCCAGCGCTGCCGTACCCTGAGCGAGCAGGAGCTTTGCCAGATCTGCAGTAGCAAGAAGCGGGATTCGCACCTGATCTGTGTGGTCGAGACCCCCTCGGAACTGGCGGTGATCGAAAACTCTATCGACTACCGTGGCCACTACTTCGTGTTGGGCGGGCGGCTCTCGCCCATCGATGGCATCGGCCCGCGTGAGTTGGGTGCTCGACCTGCTGGCGGTGCGCCTCGAGGAAGGCGAGATCGAAGAGGTGATCCTGGCCACTAACGCTACTGTGGAGGGGGAGGTGACCGCCCGCTACATCCACGACATGGCCGATGCCCGTGGTATCAAGACCACGCGCATCGCCCAGGGTGTGCCCGATGGCCTGGCCGAAAACCTGGGAAATAATAACTCGGACCGGCCGCAACCCTTGGCTCACGCCTTTGCCGGTCGTTCCAATTTCTGAACCCCTCACCAAAAACTCATCTAACACGGTAGGTAGCGCCAATATGTTTTTGTTTAAGAAGGATATTTGGCTTTAAGTTTCCATTTGATTGATCCCGCCCGCGGCGTGGAAATAAGGAGTGACAATGGACAGCTGTCTTTTCTGCAAAATGGTGAAGGGTGAGATCAAGCCCGATACGGTCTACGAAGACGATGAGATACTGGCGTTTCGTGACATCAATCCCCAGGCGCCGCTACACATTCTGGTGATCCCCAAGCGCCACATCGCCACGCTCAATGATCTGACTCCGGCAGATGCCGAGCTGGTGGGCAAGCTGGTGCTGACTGCACAGCAGATTGCGAAGCAAGAGGGTTTTTCAGAGCAGGGCTATCGAACCCTATTTAACTGCAATGCCGATGGTGGACAGGAGGTCTTCCATATCCACCTGCACCTGCTGGGCGGACGTCGGATGAGCTGGCCGCCGGGCTGATTTTCCATATGAGTGAGTCACAGCGAGCGGAATACCGCTCCCAATCCAGCAAGCCGGCCAGTCCGGCCGATACCGGTTCGCGCCCCTATACCCTGAAGATCGAGGAGATGAGCTGCGCCGCCTGCGTGAGTCGGGTGGAGCAGGCGATTCGTTCGGTAGATGGGGTGCAGGATGTGGCGGTGAACCTGCTTGAGGGGCTGGCCCAAGTGGTGGGTGGCGATCCGATTCAGGTGGCCGAGCATGTCAGCGCTCAAGGTTACCCGGCGCAGCCGGATCAAGCGGCAGCACCGTTGGCGGATGTTGGCGAAGAGTACCTGATCGAGATCG
>AASF01000986.1 GCA_000168735.1 Candidatus Endoriftia persephone str. Hot96_1+Hot96_2
CCCTGATCAGCGAGATCATGCAGAACCCTCTATGGGGGGATTTCGGCGGGCAAGGCTGGGAGTGGGTCGGCAACTGGTTCATCATGGGTGGGCTCTGGCTGATCTACAAGCGGGTCATCAGCTGGCATATTCCGCTCTCTTTGTTTGCGGGACTCTTCAGCCTTGCATTGCTCTTCTACCTGTTCGACCCAGAGAGCCACCCCTTCCCGCTGTTCCACATCTTCAGTGGTGGCGTTGATACTCGCGCGCCTTCTTCATCGCCACTGATCCTGTCACCGCCTGTACCACCAGGCGCGGTCAGATCATCTATGGCGCCCTGATCGGCATGTTGGTCTATGTAATTCGCACCTGGGGCGGCTACCCTGATGCGGTTGCCTTCGCCGTGCTCCTGCTGAATATGGCTGTCCCCACTATCGATCACTATACTCAGCCACGCACCTTTGGACACGGAGGTGCCCGTTGACCAAGCACCCTGTTGTAATTGCTGGCTTTGTGCTTGCCATGTTTGCAGTGGCTGGCACGGCATTGGTCAGCTTCACCCACCAGGCAACCAAGGCACGCATTGCCAGTAATGAGCGCCAGGCGCTACTGCGAAGTCTCACGGCGCTAGTCCCGGCGGCGAGTATCGACAACGACATCATCTCCGATGTCATGACGGTCAGCGACCCAGAACTCCTGGGCTCTGAAAACACGACTGTCTACCGTGGGCGGTCTGGCGGCCAACCGGTGGCGGTGGTGCTGACGCCGGTGGTGCCGAACGGCTACAGCGGCCCGATCAAGCTGCTGGTGGCGGTGCGCTACGACGGCACCCTGGGCGGTGTACGAATCATCTCCCACAAAGAGACACCCGGCTTGGGCGATAAGATCGAGGAGAGCCGCTCTGACTGGATCTATAGCTTCACCGGCAAGTCATTAAACAACCCGCCCAAGGCACAGTGGGGTGTGAAGAAGGATGGTGGCGTATTCGACCAGTTTACCGGCGCCACCATCACGCCACGCTCGATCGTGGCTGCGGTAAAAAAGAGCCTGCTCTATGTCCAACAGCATCAGCAGCGGCTCTATGACCGCACGCCGTTACAGGAGGCCACTCCAGGAGAAAATAACGATGGCTAGTGCGAGTTACGCAAGAATCATCCAGGACGGTCTGTGGAGCAACAACCAAGCGCTGGTGGCCCTGCTCGGGCTCTGC
>AASF01000985.1 GCA_000168735.1 Candidatus Endoriftia persephone str. Hot96_1+Hot96_2
TCAAGCCCGTAAAACGCTACCAGCACTGCAACAAAGGCAGCCCCCCAGATAAGCAGGGTGGCAGGCATTCCGAGTTTTTTCTGTTCGCTCATATTCCCTCTCCTAACCGTGGTGGACCACAACGCCGCCGGAATAGATAAGCAGCCAGTAGAAGAATGCCAGCACTCCGACCAGGACGGAGGCAAATAACTTTGGACCCCAATTTTTAGCCGAAGCAGAGTGCTGTTCTTTCTCAGACATATTGAAATACCCCTTCCCCAGTGACCGTGAACCCAGCTCCCGCCTAGCAAGCAAATACCAAGCCAAAGCACCACCCTTTCAAAACCCTCACGCCAACCCCTTGGATTACAGTGGTTTTAACCATTTAGCCCACTCCAGCTCCGTTTTCATGCAGGCAACTTCGATCCCCCTCAAACCCTCTACAGAAAATAAATGAACGATTCTTTCAGCCGCTCCAGCAAAACTGCATCAATTTTTTCAACCCAGCCTGCCGAGCTTCCGCTCAGACACGCGCCGACCGACACACCAGAGGACAAACAATCTCACCGAGAAAAATTGAACGATTTGTTCATTTTTCTACCTCTTGAGGCTACGATCTAAACATCTCATTCCATGCGGCCGGCCATTTTGAACGGGATAATGCTCCACTCACCACTACCTACCGCCCCAGCGCTTTGGCACCGTATTTGCTAGCAAAGGAAAGATTCATCTCCACCAGGCCAGCCATGAATATGCGATCAAAAACCGAACAGGCACTCATCGAACTGATGAAAAACGGCGATGAAGCCGACCGCTGCTATGCCGCCAGAACACTTGGCACCCTGCACAGCCAAAATGCAGTTGAAACGCTCATCGCGCATCTAACCGACGAGGATATCGACGTCTGCGTCGACGCCGCCGAAGCCCTTGGGCGGATTGGCGACCCGGCAGCCGTACCACCACTGCTGAACTCTCTGTCGAAAGAAGAGAGTGGCGAGGTCTGCACCGCAGTCACAGCGCGCTTGGATGCTTGGCGGCGAAGCAGCGATCGATGCACTAAAGA
>AASF01000984.1 GCA_000168735.1 Candidatus Endoriftia persephone str. Hot96_1+Hot96_2
TCAGGGCAACACGCTTTGGCTGAGCGCTGCTCGTCACCACCACCGGACGCTCTGCTTGTCGGGGACTGGCGTCACTACCGCCTAGCGCTGAGAGCTTTTCGCGCATCGGCAGGTAGTCACCGGCGTGCTGCAGCGCTAGGGCGGAAAGAATACGCTTCAGTTCGGTGTTAAGTCGCTTCATGGTTGTCTCCCGTGTAAGTCAATTGTTGCTGATATAGCAACAGCCATGCCAGTTTTTTTGTCGGCAAGTGGTTGTTTCTTTAATGCATTTTCTGACTGCTGCGAGGCTTACTGTTGCTTGTTGCAACGCCTGTTTTGGTGGTTCCGTGAATATGTGGGAAATGCAGGGGATTCAGGAAGCTGATAGAGTTGTTGCAATATGTAACGCGGGGTTGTGTTTTGTGACAGCGGTTGGGCAAAGATGAGCAGTCTGCAGGGCAAGATCAGAGGCGCCTACATCGCCCTGGTGATGAGTACAGTGGTGCTCGCTATCATTGCCTTCTCCGATCTGCTGTTTCTGCAGCGGCAGGTGACAGAGGGTGAGATAGTCACGGCGCTCAACGATGCGATTCTTGAGATGCGCCGTGAAGAGAAGAATCTGTTCCTCTATGCCGGTGAACGGGCGCTGGCCGATACCGACCGTCAGGCGCTGCGTGCGCAGCAGATCCTGCAGCGTGAGGGGGCTGCGTTGCGTGAGAGCATTGGCCAGGATGAGCAGGCGCAGATGCGCCAGGCGTTACAGGTCTATCGTGAGCATCTGCGTCAGTGGCAGTCGGTAGCGGCTGAGCGGCGGGATGCGCTACATCAGGATCTGCGTCGCCTCGGCCGTCAGCTCTATCTGGTGGTCGAGTCTGCTTCCACGCGCGAGCGGCACCTGCTGACGGCGGTAATTCAGGAGTCGCAATGGTTTCTTTTCATCTTTCTGGTGTTGATCGGCCTGTCGATATTTATTGTCGGACGCAAGCTCAGGCGTGCCGTGGTCAACCCGCTTCGGCAGCTGGAGTCGGGGTTGGCATTGATCGCTGAGGGGCGTTTCGATCGGCTCGACACCCCCTCCGGCGACCGCGAGTTCATTGCTTTCACTGAGGCATTCAACCGCATGCTCAAAGAGCTGGAGGTCCGCCGCCGACGTCTGCTGCAGTCGGAGAAGCTCGCCTCCCTGGGGGTTCTCTCCGCCGGTATCGCCCATGAGTTGAACAACCCGCTCTCCAATATCTCCTCCTCCTGCCAGCTGCTGATGGAGGAGTTGGAGGAGGCGGAGCCTGCACAGCTTCAGGGATGGTTGCGCCAGATCGACAGTGAAACCGAGCGCGGTCGAAAAATTGTGCGCAGCATGCTCGACTTTGGTGATCAGCGGCTGTTCCGCAAGCAGCGGCTGAAGTTGCTCGATCTGATCGAGGAGACTCGCATCATCATCGACAACATGCTGCGTCAGCATTGCGCCCATCTCAGCGTCAATGTCCCCGCCGAGCTCACCCTGGAGGCCGACAAACAGCGCCTGCAGCAGCTCTTCATCAATCTGATCCAGAATGCCTTGCATGCCACCGGAGAGGGGGCCCGACTGCGCATCAGCGCAGTGCTCTGCGAGCGTGGTGTGGCGATGATCCCGGTGGGGGCGGAGGTGGCCGGCAACCTAAAGTGCATCACCAATGGAGCAGGGGCGCTTTGTCGAGATCCTGGTGGCTGATGATGGTCCTGGGATACCGGCCGAGCACCTTGGGCGGGTCCTCGACCCCTTCTTTACAACCGGCGAGCCAGGGCAGGGTGTCGGCCTTGGAATTGTTCATCGTGCAGGAGATTGTACGTGAGCACGATGGCTGTCTTGCCAATCACCTCCCGTGAGGGGGAAGGGACACAGGTGATCCTGCTGCTGCCGGGGGAGGTATCGGCCGATGAGTGAGGCGGCGCGTATCCTGATCGTCGATGATGAGGTGGCGGCGGTGGAGAATTTGGCCCATGTCTGTCGTAAGGCGGGACACGAGGTGACCACACGTACCAGCAGCAGTGCCGCGTTTGAGCTGCTGGAGAGCCAAGAGTTCGATCTGGTGCTGAGCGATCTGCGTATGGAACGGGTCGATGGCA
>AASF01000983.1 GCA_000168735.1 Candidatus Endoriftia persephone str. Hot96_1+Hot96_2
GCCCTTGATCAAGGAATAGCAGAAGCTGTTGCGCCTGATAGAAGAGTAGCTGCGCCTGGCGCGGCTACGCCGCTTTGGCGCCAGCAGCGAGAAGCTGTCCTTCCAGGGGCACGCTCTTCGACGAGGCCGAACTCGAGGTCTCGCTCGAAGAGGTTCGAGACACAGCTTGGCCCGAAGAAGAGAAAAGGCCCGCCGGCAAGCCACGTCAGGCCGATGGCTACTCCGAGCGCCTGCCGCGCATCCAGGTGTATCTCTCCCTGAGCGAGGAAGAGAAGGCCGGTGCCAGCAAGACCTTCTACACCAAGGTCAAGGAAGAACTGGACATCGTCCCGGCCCAGGCCCGGGGGCATCGAATATTGGCAGGAGAAGGCGGTGTTCAAGGATTCCCGAGGGGGGCTCCCAGGTCAAGGCGGCGGTCCGTCCGGTCCATCCCTTGGGCAAATGCCAGGCCAGCGTCCAGCTACTGGCCTGGCTCCTGGTGGCCAAATATGCCGATGCCCTGCCGCTGTACCGGCTCGAGGGCATCCTCAAAGGACAGCCTGACCTACAAGGCCATGCAATACACCCTGAACCAGTGGGAACGGTTGACAGGCTACTGCGCAGATGGACGGCTGACTATCAGCAACGCCCTGGCGGAGAATGCCATCCGACCCTTTGCCATCGGCTGCCTCGAGCCCTTCGCCTACCTGCACTACGTGTTGCAGCATATCGGGGTGGCGGAGACAGTCGAGCAGATCGAGGCGCTGTTACCCTGGAACGCCAAGCTCAAAGCCGCGCAATAGGGCTGATACTCGGGCGGTTACTTTAGTTGTGTCACATCACCTCTGACGCTGACGCAAAAAAGGCTTGTCGATTATTTCCCCGCTGGATGATGTGTTGAGGAATGTCGGACGGGCAGATTCTAAATAATCTTGCCATCAGATCATTCTTGGTCTGAATAAACTTAGACTAACGCTAGCTTTAAATTTTTGGGTGAGATCTCGTTTTACTCTAATTCCAAATTTCCCATGAATTGACTTGCATCATGATCGGACATAGTGGACGCATAGTACGCTCCACCGTTTTTTGTCAACATCAAATGATACAATTAT
>AASF01000982.1 GCA_000168735.1 Candidatus Endoriftia persephone str. Hot96_1+Hot96_2
CTTGATCCAATTCACAACCTCCCGGGCAATCTGCTCCTGGACTATTGCTAATAGGCCATCACACTCATTTATATAGCTATCTGGCCAGTTTGTACTCTCTTCCATCACTGTGCGTTCGCGCAGTACTTGACTACCTAGCTTGATTGCATGATGTACACTTGCCCGCCGCTCGGCCTTTTCAATTCCCCGCTCCCACTCTGCAATCCTATCCTTCATTTCCAGCAACTTTACCGCGACACCATCCGTAATATCACGCAGAT
Source organism: Candidatus Endoriftia persephone str. Hot96_1+Hot96_2 (assembly GCA_000168735.1). Taxonomy (GTDB): domain Bacteria; phylum Pseudomonadota; class Gammaproteobacteria; order Chromatiales; family Chromatiaceae; genus Endoriftia; species Endoriftia persephonae. The sequence continues at coordinate 261 of AASF01000982.1, forward strand.
ACTTGTAGTTCCCCTCCAATGTCTCTGGAAGAGGGTCCACTGCACACATTTGTTTCGCCTCTCGGGCAAATTTCACCATGCGGCTATAGTTCTGCTCTGCCTCCCATCGGTTTAATAAGTTACGCCAGCGATCCTCACTATCTTCTGAGAGAAAACGCAAAACACGTTATTGCTAATACATCTTCCATTGAATTGATGACGTTCCCCGTTTGGCTAGGAAATGCCTGCTGAAGCCAATCAGCAGACGCCACTAACTCCCCAGCCTGCTCGATACGTCTAGGTGGGCTATCTAACCCAATCAACAAGCCCAACAAGAGGGCGGCAGATGACGCATTAAGACCGTAGGGCGGTGCAATTAGCGCACGATATGAGGTAAGCAATGTTCTCTTGTGGGATCATCGCGATGAGTCTGCTCCAACCACTGATAAAGTGCACTAACGCTCGGTTCTGAAGGTGTAACGAGCTTTCCTGACGGTAACAACGCCTTCCAACTTTGAACCAAAACTGCGTCAACGCGGTTCTGTAGCCTCTTAGGCTGGGATTGCACCCAAGGCCCGTTGACCTGTCGCGCAATTAATCCGCGCGCCAACTGTACAGCGTCTGCTGGCCCACCTCCCCCCGTGCTGCCAAATCCATCGAAAGGGAAAGGTACTGTATTCGGATATCCTCTGTTAAAAATATGCATGCCTACTGATCGCAGTCGGCCCGCGGGGGGTATCTCTGGAAAACCTGCAATCCAATAAAGCCGCTCTTTGATCGCCTCCTGTATTCCATCCCTCGACACTGTACGACTGCGCTCACGCTCATCCGGAATAAACCTGCGGAAGCGCTCCTGATC
>AASF01000981.1 GCA_000168735.1 Candidatus Endoriftia persephone str. Hot96_1+Hot96_2
GCCCTTGATCATGCCTTATGGCTGGGGTGTTGTGTTCACCAATATCACCCGAAGGGGCAGATCGAAAGAAAGGCAATCCCCGATGATATGCGCCGAGGGGCTGTTGCCGGATCATCTGATGATCTACAAGGGACGAGATCACCGAAAGCGCCGATGCCGAAAAATTCCAGGAACAGTTATGGGGAATGTTCCACTATCAGTTTGGCGGCACCCTAATCCTGCCGCAGATTGACCGCATCCGCTGGCACCTATTTCCTGAGATCCGTATTGATGACTGTGGCCAGGCTGACCTATTTACCGAAGGGGACGAGGAGTCGCAACCACTGGAACAGACCCTGGCCCGATATCGTGAAGATCATGGATATCCAGCAGGAGCAGTTGGCGCGCAGCTTGGGCGAGGGGCACCGGGTGATCCACGGGGTGGCGGGTTCAGGCAAGACCTTAATCCTGGGTTATCGCTGTTTGCACTTGGCGCAGGTGATGAGCAAGCCGATCCTGGTACTTTGCTTCAACATTACCCTCGCAGCCAAATTGAGAGCCTTTATCTCTGCCAAGGGGATTGGCGGGCAGGTGCAGGGTCTACCACTTCCATGATTGGTGTGGCCAGCAACTCAAGAGCTACCATGTGGAGCTGCTGGAGTCGGACAGGCCCTTCTGGGAGCGCGAGGTGGAGAGCGTGATCGACG
>AASF01000980.1 GCA_000168735.1 Candidatus Endoriftia persephone str. Hot96_1+Hot96_2
CCTTGATCAGCAACGGATATCAGGACGCCCGCTCCCTGGCTCGCCGAGTCGAGGCGATGGAGGCCGGGCTTGCAAACCCGGAACTGCTGGAAGCCGACGCCGACGCCAAGTACGCGGCAGTGATCGAGATAGATCTGAACAAGATCAAGGAGCCGATCCTCGCCTGTCCCAACGACCCCGACGACGTCAAAGTGCTCTCCCAGGTGGCCGGCACGAGTATCGACGAGGTCTTCATCGGCTCCTGGCATGACCAACATCGGCCACTACCGCGCCGCAGGCAAGGTGCTTGGAATCAGCGAGCAGCATTCCCTACCCGGGTGGTGGATCTGTCCGCCAACCCGCATGGGACGAACGCCAGCTGGTCGAAGAGGGTTACTACAGCATCTTCGGCCGTGCCCGGTGCGCGCACCGAGATGCCAGGCTGCTCGCTCTGCATGGGCAACCAGGCGCGGGTCGCTGATGGCGCCACGGTAGTCTCCACCTCCACCCGCAACTTCCCCAACCGACTCGGCAAGGGGGCGAATGTCTATCCTCGGCTCGGCGGAGCTGGCGGCAGTCTGTTCGATCTTGGGGCGAATCCCGACGCTGGCGGAGTATCTGCAGCAGGTCGGCAATCTCGAACCGATGGCAGATGAACTCTACCGCTATCTTAACTTTGACCAGATGGAT
>AASF01000979.1 GCA_000168735.1 Candidatus Endoriftia persephone str. Hot96_1+Hot96_2
TTTATTGTCTTTGAACGGTACCGTATCCGGTTTGCCAACCTTCTCAAACATACGCAGAAAGACCTTCTTCAGCTGCTCTGCATTGTCCACCTGCTCATACCATCCCCCGGTGGTCTGGGCCAGCGCCTGCATCAGCTCGTGGTCGGCGTTTTTCGACAGGGCAATGGTGTGAATGCTGACCTTCAGCTGCTGTAGTCTGGGTACGATTTTTTGCAGGATCCGCTCACGGGAGGCGTGGTTTTTCGCACTGTCACGGGAGATATCAACCATGCCGTCGGTGAGCACGGATCAGAATTGCGTCGAAACAGAGTCGGCGGACCACTCCAGTCTTCCGTGGCCCGGTGCAAGGCCTCTTCGATATTGGTGCGCTGTCCGGGCGAGGCGATCTTTTTCGACTCCGCGCGGGCCCGCCGCGTTCCAGGCTTTATCGGCCTGACCAAGAGGGATCTGCATATTGACGTACTGGCCAAAGGTCCAGACACCGGCACGGGTCTCTTTCGGCAACAGCCCGACCAGCATACGCAGTGCCGGACGACGCAGATTGTGCGGATCGTTCTGCTTCATGCTACCGGAGATATCGATGAGAATGCGCACATCTGCCTGCTCCCCCGGCTTCTGTTTGGCCGCCGCAGGGGCCATAGATGCCCCCAACAGCAAAGAGACCAGGATGAGAAAGACCCAGCCAACTCGTTGTTTCATACCTACCCACCCCGTGATTGGCGGTTTATGCAAAACAGGCCGCCAATCGGCCTGATACAGATGTAGAGAGCGGCTGGAGGCCTTGTCACTTTAATTCATGGAAAATAGAAGCCACTGAAAAACAGTGTGAAATTGGGAAGGAC
>AASF01000978.1 GCA_000168735.1 Candidatus Endoriftia persephone str. Hot96_1+Hot96_2
TTCGCCTGGCCCTGGATGGCGCTGCTGCTATTGCTGCCGCTGGCAGTGCGGCGCTTCTGGTTGAAGCCCGCCAACGAAGAGAATGCCTTGACCGAAGGCCAGCAGACCACCCTGCTGCACCCCTCTCTCGCACATCTGCAGGAGGCCTTCCAGACCCGCTCGCCACGCCTTCCGCTCGCCACCCGACTGCATCAGATCCTGCTGTGGCTGTTATGGCTGACGCTGGTACTGGCGCTGATGCGCCCGCAGTGGCTCGAACCCTATACCGAGAACCGTACCGCCGGTTACGACCTGATGCTGGCGGTCGATACCTCTCGTTCCATGACCGCAGAGGATTTTACCGTCCACGGCCGGGAAGTGAGCCGGTTGTCTGTGCTCAAGGGAATCATGGGAAAATTCGTCGATGGCCGCGTCGGTGACCGCATCGGACTCATCATATTTGGCGACACCTCCTATGTTCTCTCCCCATTGACCTTCGACCGCAACGCGATTCATCAGCTGCTCGACGGCATCGTCCCTACCTTGGCGGGAGGCGGCACTGCAATTGGCGACGGGATCGGCCTGGGCATCAAAAAACTGCGGGAACGTCCGGAAGGTTCACGGGTGCTGATCCTCGTCACCGACGGCAAGAACGAGACTGGCACCATCCCGCCCCTCAAGGCGGCGCAGCTTGCCAAACAGGAGGGCATCCGCATCTACACCATTGGGGTCGGAAGCACCAAAAACCGCGTCCGCCTGCTCAGCCCCGACCTGCGCACCTATGAGATCGCCACAGGACTGGCCATCGACGAAGAGACCCTGCAACAGATCGCCGAGACCACTGGCGGCGCCTACTTCCGCGCCAACGACACCGCCGGCCTGGAGAAGGTCTACCAGCGCATCGACGAGCTGGAGAAGAGCGAGGCGGAGTCGCGCACCATTTTCATCCCTCAACCGCTGTTCCACTGGCCTCTGGGGGCAGCCCTGCTGTTGCTACTGAGCCTCGGTCTGTTCCCCGAAGGACGGCGTCGCCAGTTGCGCGGAGGTGGCTATGCCTGAGCTCGGCTTCCATTTTTCCCGCCCCGAATGGCTGTGGGCCCTGCTCGGTCTGCTGCCGGTGCTTGGCTGGCTGATCTTCAGTGTTAGCCACCCAAACAAGGGAGCAATCCACCGCTACGCCGATGAACAGCTGCTGCCACACCTCACCGGGGTGCGTGAACTGGAGGTCAACGAACGTTGGGGAC
>AASF01000977.1 GCA_000168735.1 Candidatus Endoriftia persephone str. Hot96_1+Hot96_2
AATCGCCCTTAATTCGCCGGGCAGCCTCGGCAGGACGCCTCCCGCTTGGCGGTGGTGGACTACAGCCAGTTGAGCCAGCGTTTTGCCGCCATTCTCGATGCGACCACCGTGGGTCTCTTCGGCCTCGACCGAGATGGCAGGGTCACCTTCGTGAATGGCGCTGCCTGCCGTCTGCTGGGGCACAGCGAGGAGGGGCTGCTAGGCGGCACCCACCACGACCGGGTGCATTATGCGAAATCCGACGGCAGTACCTACCCTCTCTCGGAATGCCCCATCCACCAGAGTCTGCAGACTGGCAAGATAGTCCATGGCGAGGAGCTGTTCTTTCATCGCGATGGCCGGGGAATAGCCGTGGAATTCACCTGTTCCCCCCTGGTTGACGGGGGAGAGGTGGAGGGAGTCGTTGTCACCTTTCAGGACATCAGCGAACGCAAGGCCGTCAAGCGTCGGCTGAGGCTGGCAACCACGGTGTTCGACAACACCCACGACGGCATTCTGGTCACCGATGAAAAAGGAACCATCCTGACGGTCAACCCGGCCTTCAGCGAGATCACCGGTTACAGTGAGGCCGAGGTGCGGGGGCAGAATCCCCGCCTGCTTCGGTCCGGCAAGCAGAGGGCCGATTTTTATGAGGCCATGTGGTCGACGATTCGCCAGCGGGGACGCTGGCAGGGTGAGATCCGAAACAGGAATCGAGATGGGGATATCTTTCCTGCCTGGCTGACCATCAGCAGCGTCAAGGATGACCAGGGAGAAGTGACCAACTATGTCGGTATCTTCTCCGACATCTCCCCCCTCAAGCACAGCCTCGAACAGATCGAGCACCTGGCCAACCATGATCCTCTTACCGGTCTGCCCAATCGGTTGCTGTTTCTGGATCGCCTCAAGGTCGCCGTGCGTCAGGCACGTCGCGGCGGCCATGCGTTGGCAGTGCTGTTCCTCGATATCGATCGTTTCAAGGATATCAACGACAGTCTGGGGCACGCTATGGGCGACCAGTTGCTGTTGGAGATGGCTGCGCGCGTTCGCGGGCAGGTGCGGGAGGAGGATACCGTCGCCCGACTCGGTGGTGATGAGTTTGTGATTCTCATTGGAGATGTGGAGTCAGCCAGCGAGGCGGAGCTGGTGGCGAGAAAGGTGATGCAGGGTCTGGAGGTGCCGATCCGGCTGGAGACCTCGGAGATCATTCTGCGGGTAAGCATGGGGATCAGCCTCTATCCCAACGACGGTGAGAGTGCGGATGAACTGATCCGGCATGCTGATATAGCCATGTATCATGCCAAGGAGCGTGGCCTCAGTGAATATCATTTTTACAACGATGAGATGAGTGCTGGTACGCGGGCGCGTCTGGCCATGGAGTCGGCACTGCGTAGAGCTATCGAGGGTCAGGAGTTTGAGCTTTACTACCAACCTCAG
>AASF01000976.1 GCA_000168735.1 Candidatus Endoriftia persephone str. Hot96_1+Hot96_2
CCTTGATCCGGATGCGTTTGTTTCAGCTGCGACAGCTGGCCTCTCGGGCTCTGCGGTGCTTCTTGAGGTGTTGGTGATCGAGGCGCTGTGGAGGGGGGTGGGCTTATTGTGCCTGAGGCCGCCAACACCCTGATCTTGCGTCCTGGGCAGACGGGCGATCTCCTGCTGGTCGGTTTCGGTGTTCCACCAGGGGATCTCGATGGGCGGCAGCTCATACTCCCCCGCCTCGCTGCCGACCAGGGTCAGGCTTAGCGTGCGGCTGGCCGAGATACCCGATGGGCTGGGAGTCTCCTTAGACTGTGGCCGGTCGGGATACTGTTTCAACCCCGCTCGGCAGCTCGAACTCCAGATTTGGTAGCTGGGCGGTGGTGAGGCCGTCAGCAAACAGCATGATCTGGCGCTGCAGCGGTTTGCCGGAGATTACAGACTCGTTGTTGCCCGCACCGTTCTCAACGATCTGCAGGTTCTTGGCTGGCAGCCAGTGCTTGCCGGTGAACGTCGCCGGAATGGGGCGGATCATTACCGCCACATCGTCAGATACGATTCGCAACACACGCCTTGCAGATAGGCCCTGTGCCTGCGGATTCTGCAGCCAGTTGAAGATCGACTGGCTCCCCCCGTTGCTGCCGCGAAACTTCACGCCGCCGAGCTTCAGCTCTCCCGGTTGATAGGCAAACACTGAAGTAGCGCTGCTCCACCAGCTGGTATTCGATGCCGTCACGCCGAGTGTGGGAGCGGTTGCTGGAAAGCTGGCGGA
>AASF01000975.1 GCA_000168735.1 Candidatus Endoriftia persephone str. Hot96_1+Hot96_2
GATCCATGCCGCTGCCGACAACCAATCCGCGGTAGAGGCCGCTGAGGTGGTGGTACTGGCGGTCAAGCCCCAGGTGCTGGAGGCGGTTGCACGGGATCTGGCCGAGGCGCTGCAGGCCAGCCGGCCACTGGTTATCTCGATCGCCGCCGGGGTGCGTGAGGCGGCCCTGCTCGACTGGATCGGCGAGGGCATCGCGCTGGTGCGCGAGCATGCCCAACACTCCGGCGATGATCCAGGCTGGCGCCACTGGCCTGCATGCCAGCGCCGGCGTCAACGACGCGCAGCGCAATCAGGCGGAGAGCATCCTGCGTGCGGTCGGGCTGACCCGCTGGGTCGAGGATGAGGCACAGATAGATGCGGTTACCGCCCTCTCCGGCAGCGGTCCAGCCTACTTCTTCCTGGTGATGGAGGCGATGGAGGCGGCGGCAGTGGAGCTTGGACTCGACTCCGAGAGCGCCCGCCTGCTGACCCTGCAGACCGCTCTGGGGGCCGCCCGCATGGCAATCGAGAGCCGAGACGCCCCCGCCACCCTGCGGCAAAAAGTCACCTCCCCTGGCGGCAACACCGAGAAGGCACTGGGCATCCTCGAAGAGGGTGGTCTGCGCGACCTGTTCAAAGATGCACTACTCGGTGCCAAGACCCG
>AASF01000974.1 GCA_000168735.1 Candidatus Endoriftia persephone str. Hot96_1+Hot96_2
GCCTTAGCTTTGGGAATTACTCAATGAGTTTAATAATAAAACAGGTGTACCAATTTTATTAAATACCGTCATTTAACAATAACGTAGAGCCTATTGTTAATACGGCTGAAGAAGCAATAATGTGCTATCTAACTACAGGCTTAGATTATTTAGTCATAGGTAACTATTTAATAAAGAAAATTTTTTTTGGGAAGGAACTTATACAATCTACTCTGTGCCCATCAATTCCTGCACAGTTCAAGTTAATTTCCGAAAATAGTACCAATAAAATATCTGAATATAGAATTCGCTCTAATAGATGGTGGATTGTACCAACATTTTCTTTGTGGGATAAATATGAAATTAGCGAAACAATATATCAAATCTTATTAAAAGCTGATGGTAAGACCCCTTTATCTATACTTTTAAAAGATATCTCTATCCAATCTGTTCAAAAAGAATTATGGGATTTGTGGCAAAGGCGATTGATACTTGTGAACAAATAGCAACCATGTAATAAACCACAAAATAACTTTATTGTTAGACAGGAAAAGGTTGGTGCCTTTCAACGCTAATTCTTTTCAATTCATACTTGTCAGTATTAATATTATTATACCCTCTATTCATGCTTACAGCATATTTATAGTTTGATTGTTTTACAATACTTTTTGTTTGATTGTTGTAGTGAGCTTTCATTCCATACGGATAAGCAAAACCGATAATTTCTTGTTGAAAAGTTCTTTCTATGAATTTTTTAGAATTCAGTACTTCTGATATAAGT
>AASF01000973.1 GCA_000168735.1 Candidatus Endoriftia persephone str. Hot96_1+Hot96_2
GCTTTGAGGTTGTGAGCACAGTTGCATGTGCTGTTCTAGCTGTGCATAGAAGTCCCGAAGAACATAGGGCAATTAACTAATGAAGTAATTAATGGTCATAACCAAATGGCTAGCGACCCAAGTCAAGTCAAAGCTCTCCAAGCTATTGGAAATCAGGTATCAAAGTTTTTCTCTACTGCCGATGAGACTTATTTGAACAAACTAGCCGAACTATATACTTTACTGGTAAAGCATTTAAGCTAAAATGCATAACCAAGCGCTGCACCCGACGCTCCAGTCGCTACCGCTCCTTCTGCTCGGGTGAGCGCAGCCGTTGGGCACAATAGGCATCGCACGGAACAAGCACCGTGCACGGCAACAGGGAATTAAGTTTAAGTCGGGTAGAGCCGGAGAGGCTTGGAGCCCAGACTATTCGGCATCATGGCGGATAGGTGGTTAATAGGGTCGGTCCCTGTCGAAAGATCATCTCGCTTTGCAAGGCTCAGGCAGGATGCGGCTTCGTCGCCATTGCAGAAGTTGGCTGCGCGTGCCTACTGGGAAAGGATAGGCTTTTGGGTGTGAATAAGGATGCAGGCTGGAAGGAAAGTCGAATTGAACCTTTTGCCACAGAAAATTTGGTGGCAAAGTCATGGTGCAGGCTGAAAGGAAATCGCATCAAGCCTCCCGCCTCAGAAAAGTCGAATTTTCAGGGAAGTGGAGTATTTTGAGTCATGGATACAGGCCAGCACAGAATTATGCCCAACAATGGGGCTCCAGTGGACGTCAAAAAGCTCCGCTCGTGCCTCGCTCCACTTTTTGTCGCCACTAAGCCCAAACGTTGGGCAACCAAGGCATCGCCATAGAATAAGCCGTGCAAGGCAACAGAGAATTAAGTTTAAATCGGGTAGAGTCGGAGAGGCTTGGAGCCCAAACTATTCGGTATCATGGCGGATAGGTGGTTAATAGGGTCTGTCCCTGCCGAAAGATCATCTCGCCTTGCAAGGCTCAGGCCGGATGCGGCTTCGTCGCCATTGCAGAAGTTGGATGCACGTGCCTACAGGGAAATGGTAGGCTTTTGGTTGTGAATAATGGTGCAGGCTGCAAGGAAAGCGGTTCAAACTTTCCACTGGAGAAACGGCACGCCATCAGAGCGGTGGAGCATTGTGAATCATAGACACAGGCCAGCACAGAATTGTGCCCAACAATGGGCTCCAGTGGACGTCAAAAAGCTCCGCTCGTACCTCGCTCCACTTTTTGCCGCCACTGAGCCAAGACGTTAGCTGAAAGACAAATCATTGATGATCGATGAACAAACGCATCAGGCACCCCAAGCTCAGTCAATTCAAGTCCATAATTTGTCACGCGCTTATGCGAGAAAATTGGTTGCCAAATCCAAACGGGTGTAGAGTCAAAGTCCGTACCGCGCTGAAGCGGGAAAGTTGATAGCCATCCAAAACAGGTGGTGCATCGAAGGCAACTCAGCCGCTGATGCGGGGCAGAGTCGGTAGCCATCCAAACAGGTGGCAACATCAAAAGCACATC
>AASF01000972.1 GCA_000168735.1 Candidatus Endoriftia persephone str. Hot96_1+Hot96_2
GATCACCAGCGGGATCTCCGACATTACCGCCAGGCCAATCATCTCGGTCTTCAGCGCCATGCCGGGGCCGGAGGTGATGGTGCAGGCGGTCTTACCAGCGTAGGAGGCGCCGATAGCGAAACCGATGGCGGCGATCTCATCCTCTGCCTGGTGCACGAAACCGCCGACTTGGTCGTAGATGGCGGCGATATAGTGAGAGGCGGAGGTGGCTGGGGTGATCGGATACATGGATACCATGTCCATGCCAGAGGCCATCACGCCGAGACCGATCGCCTGGTTGCCGTTGCAGACCAGCACCTTCTCTTCGCCGGTGAGCGCCTTGGGCTCAATCTCCCAACTGTAGGGGATATTGTTGCGGGCATATTCATAACCGGAGTTGAACAGGTCGATGTTTGGCTTGATCACCTTCTCGCCTTTATGGGCGAAGGTGGCGGCTATCTCGCTGCGGGCCAGGTCGGCATCCCGGCTGTAGATCTCACAGATCATGCCGAGCACGAACATATTCTTGCCCTTGCGCGCATTGGCGACGATCTTCAGGCACTCCTCCTCCATCGGTATCTCATGGACGATGAAGCCGTGTTCGGAGAGCTCCTTGATCGCGGTGTTGTACTGCTCCTGGATCTTCTCTTGCGGGTCGCTCTTCCACTTGTTCTCCAGCAACACGATGGAGCCCCTCTTGTAGGCGCCATTGGCGATACGCGAGTAGAGCACCTGCTCGTTGAAGGCGACCACGAGATCGGCCTCGTTACCCATGTTGGTGACGCGCTCGGAGCCGATCCGAACGCGAATACCGGAGGCGCCGGCTGGTGAGCGGGCCGGGGGCTGGATCTCGGCGGGGATGATCTCTACGGTCCAGACCCCATTGCCCATCTTGCCGCTAACAGAACCGAGGGTCTGCCCGCATTTCTGGGCGCCCTCGCCGGAGTCTGAGACGATCTCAACGATATGTTCGTCGATCTTTGTGGCGGTTTTATTGCCTTCGAA
>AASF01000971.1 GCA_000168735.1 Candidatus Endoriftia persephone str. Hot96_1+Hot96_2
TAAACGAATCGCCCTGATCATGGAAAACAAACAAAATGGTCAGACCATAATTTAATCATAGCATTGCTGTTCGATTTTTATCATGGACTCGAGGTTCTTCTAAAAGGATTCTTGAGTGGCTGCCAATTCAGAAAATAAACTAAATCATAAACTTTCTGTTCTTCTTGAAAAGTTTGAAGAAAATTACCCTGACAACAGTCTATCAACACATATGAAGAGATATATCACGCCAGCAAGAATTACCTGATCTTTTAAAATCATTTTGCCATGAATCCAGCATGTCAATGGATGAGTACTATCAGGCATTAAAATATCCTGAAAGCACGAAAGGTCAGCCTTATAGACATTTGCCTTTAAACATATAACGGCGAAACGGGCTTGCCATTTTTTAAAGGGCTTTTAGAAGACATTCGTGCTATTAGAACACAAGCGGTCTCTCTTGGGTGGGCGGTGTGTGAAAATGCATAACAATACAAATTCACTCGGACAGTCAAAAGCGTCGTTTGTTTTGTGTCAGTCGCTGCGCTCCATTTTACACAAAACAAACGCCACTTTTGCCTACCGGTGATTTGCGGCGTTAGAGGTATGAAGCTATGGAAGAAATTGAGATGAAAGCAAAAAAGGAGTTTGATATTTCTTCTTCTGAGCTTTCAAAAAGTTCACCTATGAAGTCCTTAGATAATTTTTATCAAAGACTTGATGAAATTATTGCCAAGACACTAAATGAATCTCAAAATGGGATAGCTTGTGGAAAAGGATGTATATACTGTTGTTACTATAAAGTAGAGGCCAAACCTGTTGAAATATTTAAAATAGTTCAGTTCGTAAAAAAACGGTTCAAGCCTGAACAGATACAGGCAGCGCTGAAACAAGCCAATAAAAATGTAATAGAAGCTAAGCCACTCACTTATAAAGAGCATTTAGCCACCAATTCAGCAATGTCCATTTTTAGTAGATGGTGAGTGCTCAATATACAAAGTAAGGCCATCGAAGTGTAAGGGAATTTTCATGCTACAAATGTTGAATTATGTAAAGAGTCATATGAAAAACCAACGGATTTAAGCATCCCTAATAGTTATCATGAGCTGCTTCATATGCGTACCAATGGAGCGACTCTTGGGTTTGAAAAAGCTGTAGAGGTAAATGGGTTTGACTCAACTACATATGATTTAAACAGTGCATTAATAGAAGCGTTCAGGAATCCAAGCCTTCTAAAGCGTTATGTAAAATGAAAACGTGCATTCATAAAGGAAAAAAAAGTTGAGTTACCAGAGTAAAACACCTCTAACAATCAAAATTCACACGGACAGCAAAAAGCGTCGCTGCGCTATGCTTTTTGCTTCCGGTGATTTTGGGCGTCAGGCTATAAATTTATGAAAACAGCTCTTATCATAGTTGTAGGATTGGCTCTTTGTGGTGCAATCGGATTCTTCGGACGGCTCCTTGGGCTAAATGGGACGTTCATAGGAATACCTGTTGCATTTGTGTCACTTATGATGATAGGCATGGCGTTTGGTGAGAAAGAAGATGAGTAATCCTGGTAAAGC
>AASF01000970.1 GCA_000168735.1 Candidatus Endoriftia persephone str. Hot96_1+Hot96_2
GATCAACGAGATCGCAGCGCGCCACGGCCTGGCGGTGATCGAGGACGGCGCGCAGAGCTTCGGCGCGAGCTACAAGGGGCGCATGTCCTGCGGCCTCTCCGACATCGGCTGCACCAGCTTCTTCCCCTCCAAGCCGCTCGGCTGCTACGGCGACGGCGGTGCCTGTTTCACCGACGATGCAGAGCTAGCAACAACCCTGCGGGAGATCCGCGACCACGGTCAGGACCGCCGTTACCACCACCCACGGGCTCGGCATCAACGGCCCGGCTCGACGGCATCCAGGCAGCGGTGCTGCTGGCCAAGTTCGAACAGTTCAAGAAGGAGGTAGCGCTGCGTGCCGAGATTGGTGGGCGTTACACGCGCCTGATCAACGAACAGTGCCCCGGCGTCACCACACCGCACCTGACCGAGGGCAATACAAGCGTCTATGCCCAGTACACCATCCAGGTCGATGACCGGGATCAGTTGCAGAAGCAGCTGGCTGAGCTAGAGATCCCCACCGGCATCCACTACCCGGTGCCGCTCAATGCCCAGCCAGTATTCGCCGACTGTGGCCAGCCAGAGGAGACTCCGGAGAGCCTCAAGCTCTCACAGCGGGTGATCAGCCTACCGATGCATCCCTACCTGAGCGAAGAGGATCAGGAGACGATTGTCACGGCACTACAGGCGGTACTGACATAGGGGCCGGGGCCATGCCCGCCACCAGCGATGGCTGGCGCCCACGGGGCGCCCTATGCCAGGGACCAACCCCGAATAGAAATAGAGCGGGCCGTGCCCGCCACCCCAATGGCTTTACGCTCAGCCGTTACTTTCAGGCCGCCCGGCCCCGATCTTCAGCCCCAGTAGGATCAGCGGCAGATAGGCCAGCAGCGTCAGCACCACCCCCAGTGCCGGTCGAGCGGCAGCCAGCGCCGCCAGCGCCGCCAGCGGCAGCAGCCAGACAAGGTTGATCACCAACACCCCC
>AASF01000969.1 GCA_000168735.1 Candidatus Endoriftia persephone str. Hot96_1+Hot96_2
ATCATCGGGCGCAGTCTCACTGCTCGGGCCCGCGAGGCCCTCGGACTGCCTGCCTCCGATATCTTCAAGTCGCCAGTGACGGCAGAAGAGAGCACCGAAGGCTACACCCTGGCACAGAAGATGGTGGGGCGGGCCTGCGGCCCTAGATGGAGTGCACCCCGGCAACTACTGCGAACCACGCATTACCACCGTCGGCTCACAGGACACTACCGGCCCGATGACCCGCGACGAGTTGAAAGACCTGGCCTGTCTCGGCTTCTCCGCAGACCTAGTGATGCAGTCTGTCTGCCATACCGCTGCCTACCCCAAGCCGGTGGACATCAAGACACAGCACACACTGCCCGACTTCATCTCCTCCCGCGGTGGGGTCTCGCTGAAACCCGGCGACGGCATCATCCACTCCTGGCTCAATCGTATGCTGTTGCCCGACACAGTAGGCACCGGCGGCGACTCTCATGCCCGTTTCCCGATCGGCATCTCATTCCCCGCTGGTTCCGGCCTGGCTGGCCTTCGCCGCCGCCACAGGAGTAATGCCGCTGGACATGCCCGAATCGGTGCTGGTGCGTTTCAAAGGAGAGATGCAGCCCGGTATCACCCTGCGCGACCTGGTCAACGCCATCCCCTACCAAGCGATCCAGGATGGCCTACTGACGCTGGACAAAGCGGGCAAGAAAAATGTCTTCTCCGGCCGCATCGTCGAAATCGAGGGACTGCCAGAGCTCAAGGTGGAACAGGCCTTTGAGCTCTCCGACGCGACCGCCGAGCGCTCAGCCACCGGCTGCACCATCAGGCTCGACAAGGCACCAATCATCGAATACCTCAACTCCAACATCACTCTGTTGAAGTCGATGATC
>AASF01000968.1 GCA_000168735.1 Candidatus Endoriftia persephone str. Hot96_1+Hot96_2
GATCACCGTTTTCCCGGGTGACTTTCACACCCTCCACCCAACCGAGTTTCAATGCCTCTTCAGCCCCCGCAGTGAGCAGGGTTTCAGGTTCGATATTGGGGCGGGAGGCGATATTGGCCAGGGTTGGAGAGCCATAACTCAAACGGGGTTCCAAGATTGAAGATATAGCTCTCCCAGAGCTGGGAGAGCCCCTCACCCGAGCGCAAGAAGAAGCTAAGCGCAAACATCAGCAAACCGATACCGAGCATCGCACCGGCCAGCCCAAAGTGATATTCGATGCCGCTGAGCAGATGCACCATCGCCGCCCCCATCCCCAGCGCCAACACCAGCAAAACAAACAGCATGGAGTGGAAAAAGTCGGTACGGCCAGCACTGTCCCCACCCCACGATGGCGACAGCACCATCCAGACAACTCGGAATGAAGCCCAGAAAGATACAGAGACGGTACTCAGCAGCTGAAAAATTTGCGGGAAACAGCGTCAGTGGCAGCAACACCAACAGCAGATCGACAAGCAACACAACCAGCGCAGCCGACAGCAACAGGCGCTCACTGCGGCTGGAAAACACCCGCCCACTGACCAGGCCAATCAGCAACAATAACCACAGCTCTGCCGCGAAAGGTCGGGCTGGTGTAACAAAACAGATCAGAATGGGTAGCAGATAGAGCAGATCCCGCAGTTGCCAATCCACATCGCGGCGCAACAGCGGCTGCCAAAGCAGGAAAAAACCAAGATGAACCAGAAGCAGACCCATTGCAACCGTCGAATCAATCCCGCTCAGCAACGGCGAGCTGCAACGCCAGCAGTGACAAACCCAGACGACGTCCCGGAACAGCCAAGGCTCTTTCTTAAAGAGAAAACCAAATCCATCTGACACCCATTATCTCGGATAAAGATTACTCTCCCCCCTCCCACAACTCATAGGGCTATAATAGCCGCCTTTTTTGGCCGAACCATCTGATACACACCATGGACAAGACCTACGACCCCCACGCCATAGAACAACGCTGGTACCAGACCTGGGAAGAGCGCGGTTACTTCGCCCCCGCAGCCGAAGGCGACAGCGCCTACTGCATCATGATCCCGCCGCCCAACGTCACCGGCAGCCTGCATA
>AASF01000967.1 GCA_000168735.1 Candidatus Endoriftia persephone str. Hot96_1+Hot96_2
CCCTGATCAACACGTTGGTGGTCGGGTAAGCGGCAAGGTGCCCCTGTTGCGGGATCAACGGGCGCAGGATCGGCACCAGCTGCGCGGCTGCGACATTCTTCACCTGCGATGATGCGGGTGACCATCTGGTCACCGGGGAGAACCTCAAGACTCTCGGTCGGGATGCCAACCTGTTTGGCCTTGACGTCGGGTACGATCTTGACGACGCCGCCAGCAGGAACAGTGGAGAAGCCATGTACTTCGAGGATCGAGAGGAAGACTTGATAAAACTCCTCTTTCTCCATCGCGTGGGCAGAGATCACGGTGACTTTGCCTTTGACCCGCGGATCGACGACAAAGTTGGTGCCGGTGTGTTCAGAAACCGTCTTGATTAGCGCATTGATGTCGGCATTGTTGAGGTTGAGCGTGATGCGGTCGGCAAACACGCTGCTGCTTTGCAAAAGCAGTGTCAGTAAGACAAAGCTAAGCAGCCAGCCCAGAGTTCGACTTTTGGGGTTCGGATGTGGTCCCGGAGCATTCATGTTCATGAATCATATCCACTGTGATTGCGGCTCTGAAAGCGCCCGCAAAGGAGCGCGGAATCGATCCGCTCGAGTGTAATAATTCCTTTAATCATCAGTGTGTTATGCATGACGTGTGTAATACTGACAAATGGTAGCAGAAAGCAAAACTGGCGTATATGTCGTGGATGGGATGA
>AASF01000966.1 GCA_000168735.1 Candidatus Endoriftia persephone str. Hot96_1+Hot96_2
TTTAAACGAATCGCCCTTAGCTTGGCGGCTTGCGATTCGCCTGGGAGTGACTGCCCAGTGATGGGGGGGGCAGTGAGGCCGGGGTTGCTCCACCCCGGCCTGTAGATCTATTTTTGGCTGTGAAGCATCGCCTGTTCGAAGATGCTGCGTTTGATCCGGCTGCGAATCGGTTCAGGCAAGCTGTTCCAGGTCTTGGCTACCTCCACGCTCTCTGGGTCCAGTTCAGAGCTGGACTTCTCGCCAAACATGAGCCAAGCGGGGTTGACGTCCAGCACGGCGGCGATTTGATCGATCTTGCGTGGGCGCAGACTCTTGCCGTTTTCGATCTTCTGGATCACGGCCTGGTTGGTGCCGGCCCGGAGGGCGAGTTCTTCCTGCGTCCAGCCGCGTTCCCGGCGTTTCCTGCGAAGTCTTGAGCCTAGTGTGTCCATAGAGCGAGGAATGTAGGTTTCAAAGTATTGTGCATGTGCGTATGCCATATTGGTTCCCTGTCGTGGTCGAGGTCAGTTGAGCAATTCGTTCTGACCTAGATAACGACCTGAGAATCTAAATCTTGACACTCTGCAAATCGTTGACGCGTTCTTTGTGAAGCTCATTCCAGTAGACCAAAAATAATGAGAACTGGTTCACAAAATACTATCACATGGATAGTAGCTGATAACGTTTTCGCTAGTCGTCTAGGTGGTTTGAGAATTTTATTCCTTAGCGATCTGCAGATGTTGACTACCCGAATCGATCTGTGTGTTCGCCT
>AASF01000965.1 GCA_000168735.1 Candidatus Endoriftia persephone str. Hot96_1+Hot96_2
AGACCAGATCGATCAACTGATCACCGTTGACATCATCTTGGTGACAGAGGTATTTACCGCTCTTACCCGCCAGTTTTCACCTGGGCACCAGCCAGCTCGATGCTCTCAGGCACGACTGTGCGTAGCATCAAACTCAGACGAGCTGAGGATCGCCACCGGCACTACGCCCGATGAACCCAGATTGATGCTGTTGACCTCACTACCCGGCTTGATGTCGATCTCGACATAGATCGTGTCATCGGTCTCAATCTGCAACTTAATTGCGGCCTCAGCCACTCCCCGATCGAATACGCTGCACATGTAACCATCCCAGGCCCGCATGGCCAGAGTATTCTCCCCCTGATTCAGATAGGAAGTGACATCAATCCAGCCAGTCTGATTGGCACCACCGGTAAGGTCGATATAGGCCAGCGTACCGTTGATATAGAACTGGAACTCGTCATTCACATCGAATTTAACTGTTGCCGCAAGCAACGGCCTGTCGATGCTAAACTGATAACGGAAGAATGCCTCATCCGGACCATTGCTATACGAGGTGCATCCCTGGGGGCAGTCCCACATAAAGACCTCCAACTCAGGTCCGGGCGGATTACCATACCAGGGGTAAAACTCCGTTGATGCCTTGGCGTTGCGCCAACCACTATCATCGAAGCCAGCTTGGGTCCATGCTGGACCCGCTGAATCTATGACCCCAGGACAGACTCCTGGATCAGCCACTGCGTTAAAGGACTTCCAGTCACTGCTACTCTCGACGACGAGCGTACCCGCTAGCGCCGGTGCTACGAACAGGCACCCTGCCAACACCGCGAAGATCAGGCTCCATTTGAAAGACGGGGTCGGCGAACTCAAACGTGTTTGTCTAAACATCGCACACCCCCACATTTGACAGGTGAACGTTCATCCCTACGAATACGGCCTCGGAACTCCCTTCCTGCACTATAAATTCTAGTATTTGCGCCA
>AASF01000964.1 GCA_000168735.1 Candidatus Endoriftia persephone str. Hot96_1+Hot96_2
CCCTTGATCAAACGCCTCGCCAAGGGAGGCAGACCCACCGTCGAGGCGATGGGCGCGCCACCCCAGCAGCTCTCCGAGGCTCGTCGACTTCAGACCATTTCCACCTCAAGGCTGGGGCAGCTGCAGCAACTCCCCAGGCTCGCAGAGGAGACGGTGCAGACCGCCGTCAGCATCGGCCAAGGCGCAGGCAGGAACCAACTTCAGAACTGGCGGCTGCCCGTCTACATCTCCCACAATGTCCTTTGGCGCACTCTCCAAGGGAGGCGAAGATCGCCCTGGCACAGGGGCTCGACAGCGGCCGACAGCCTGATCGGTTCCGGCGAGGGCGGCCTGCTGCCGCAGGAGCGGCAGGCGGCGAAACGTTATATCCTCGAGATGGCGAGCGGCTACTTCGGCTGGAATGAGCAGAATATCCTCCTCGCCGATGCGCTGGAGATCAAACTGGGGCAGTCGGCCAAACCCGGCCTGGGTGGCGAACTGACCGGCGGCAACGTCAAGGGAGAGATCGACCAGGTGAGAGGGCTCGCACCAAGCACCAGCGCCCACTCGCCGGCCCGCTTTCCCGATATCGACAGCCTCACAGGGCTCGCCCGGCGAATCGAAGAGATTCGTGCCCTGGATGGCGGCGAGCGCCCCATTGGTATCAAGTTTGCCGCCAACGATGTCACGGCAGACACCCAGGCGGCGCTCTCGCTG
>AASF01000963.1 GCA_000168735.1 Candidatus Endoriftia persephone str. Hot96_1+Hot96_2
TGATCACCGGCAAGGGCGCTGTCGATGTATGACTGACAAGTTCTGCACCATGACCCAGAGCTTTGTGCCCGAGGCCCGTGGCGGTGCCTGCAGCTCCCAGTTAGTGGTCTCTGAAAATCCGGATTCTCTATCCCTACGTGACCCTGCCTGGCGTACTGATCGCACTGTCACAGGATGCCCATGATACCTATGAACCAAAGCTGAGAGACGGCGGCATCCTTATCTACGAGGCAGATCTGGTCAAGCCTAAGGAGGATGTCGGGCGGGTCCAGATGTATCCCGCACCGGTCACCCGCTTCGCGGAAGATCTCGGCAACCGCCTGTTCGCCAACCTGGTGACCCTCGGTTGCTTCTCCGCCATCACCAGGATCGTGACCCCGGAGGCGATGAAGCAGGCCCTGCCAGGGCTGGTCCCGGACCGATTTCTCGAGGTCAACAAGAAAGCCTTCGACAAGGGTTATGAATACGGGCTCGAATTGCTGGACAAGAAGCCGCTCGTTACTGGGGAAACGAAATGACAAAACGCACCGGTGTCTTTGTTTGCCACTGCGGTAAAAATATTGCCGCCACTGTCGACGTCAAAAAGGTCGCGCAGGAGCTGGCCAAAGACGACGGTGTCGTTTTCTCCGAGGATTATGTCTACATGTGCTCGGACCCAGGCCAGGGTGCCGTAATCGATGCCATCAAGGAGAACGACCTCAATGGCATGGTGATCTCCTGCTGTTCACCGACCCTGCACGAAAAGACCTTCCGCGACGCCTCCGAGCTGGGCGACCTCAACGCCTTCCAATGCGAGATTGCCAATATCCGCGAGCAGTGCGCCTGGGTCCATAATGACATGGAGGTGGCCACCGAAAAGGCCCTCAAGATCACCCGCGCGGCGGTGCGTCGCGTCCAACGCAACCAAGCGCTCAAGCCTATCGGCGTTCCGGTGACCCGCCGGGCCCTGGTGGTTGGCGGTGGCATCGCCGCGCATTCAAGGGCCGCGCGCTCGATCTGACCGATGCCGGCCTCGACGTAGTCCTGGTGGAAAAACAGGCGACCATCGGCGGCAACATGCTCAAACTATCGGAGACCTTCCCGACTCTCGACTGCTCCCAGTGCATCCTCTCACCGAAGATGGTCTCGGTCTCGAAAAACCCCAAGATCAAGCTGATGACCGAGAGCGAGGTGGAGAGCATCTCCGGCTTCGTCGGCAACTTCAAAGTCAAGATCAAGAAAAAGGCGCAGTTCGTCGATCCCGAGCTGTGCAAGCTCTGCGACGACTGCACCCCGGTCTGTCCGGTCGCCGTACCCAATGAATATGATATCGGCCTGACCAACCGCCGCGCCATCCATATCCCCTTCGCCCAGGCAATTCCGGCCTCCTTTACCCTTGGATGAAGAGGCCTGCCTGGGCCTCGATCCGGTGGTCTGCGGCAAGTGTG
>AASF01000962.1 GCA_000168735.1 Candidatus Endoriftia persephone str. Hot96_1+Hot96_2
GATCAGAGAGTTGTCAGTGAAGGATGAGGCGGACCTGACCGTCAGCGGCACCGCCTACGATTTTCTGCTGTTGCTCTCCGGCCGTGAGGATCCGGATACCTGTTTTTTCAGCGCCATCTGCAGATGGTGGGCGATACTGATCTGGGCGTGCACCTGAAAAACATGCTGGCCGCTCTGGACCCTGACTCTTTGCCGCTCCCGGGTAGCTTTCAGCCCATGCTGCAGCGTTGTCTCAGCGCTTATGAGCGTTTTGCCTGATCTATCTTCCTGTCGGCTGCCGTAGCGGCCTCGCTGCCTGGCGGGGTGGCGTGATCCTCCTCCCAAAATCGCTGAACTCAAGGCGATATGCAGGCTATCTGACAGGAAAATGTGACTTCGTCACTTAAGCCCCCTGCCTTTGCCACCGATACTTCGGGTGTCATTTTTATAGGCCATCCTGTGGGTAGAGTCATGAAGCTGTTACGTACCATCGCCGCGATCACCCTCTCCACTAGCCTGCTTGCCGCCTGCGGTGGCGGTGGTGGAGCGGTCAGCACACCGGTCGGGGAGACTGGCGGAACCTCCAGTCGTGTCGCCTTTGACGGCAGTGTTGGTGACGGCCCGGTGGTCGGTGCCACTATCAGCATCCGCGACCGCAACTTTCGGCTGCTTGCCACCACCAGCAGTACCGACCGGGCTAGCTTCAACTTCGACGGTGAGATCGCCGACAGCGCCTTCCCGCTGATCAAG
>AASF01000961.1 GCA_000168735.1 Candidatus Endoriftia persephone str. Hot96_1+Hot96_2
TGAATTTAGCGGCGCGAATCGCCCTTGATCATCAGCCGGTTATTACCATGGATGATGGCGCGGATCTGGTCAGTGAGATCCACGAAGTCTAGACCTGAACTGATTCCAGAAATGATCGGTGGAACCGAAGAAACCACCACCGGGTGTTATTCGCTTACGGGCCATGGCAACGGAAGGCGCATTGCAGTTCCCGATTATTGCTGTCAACGATGCCATGACCAAACATCTGTTTGATAATCGCTACGGCACCGGCCAAAGCACTCCCTGGATGGCATAATCACGTGCCACTAATGTCTTGCTCGCAGGCAAGACGTTCACTGTTGTTGGTTATGGCTGGTGTGGACGAGGTATCGCCATGCGTGCCAAAGGGCATGGTGCCAAAGTAGTGGTTACTGAAGTTGACCCCTTAAAAGCACTAGAAGCCAGCATGGATGGCTATCAGGTCATGCCACTGATTGAAGCCTCCAAAATATCAGACTTTATTATTTACCGCTACTGGCGACAAGCATGTGGTGGATAAACACCATATGCAAGTGATGAAAGATGGTTGCATCCTGGCAAACTCCGGTCATTTTAATGTCGAGATCAATATTCCTGCCCTTGAGTCACTTTCAATGAATCAACATCGTCCCCGCCCTTCAGTTGATGAATACATCCTCACTGATGGCAGAAAACTTCGTCTGCTAGCAGAAGGCCGGCTGGTCAATCTTGCCGCCGCCGAAGGCCATCCTTCTGCAGTCATGGATATGAGTTTTGCCAATCAGGTATTGTGTGCTGTTTACCTGGCTAACCTGAAAAGCAAAGGCAAACCAAAACTGGAAAACACGGTACATAATGTGCCATCTGAACTTGATCGGGAAGTGGCCAGATTAAAACTAGCCGCGATGGCTATTGATATCGATACGCTGGACCCCGGGAACAACAACATTATCTGTCATCCTGGCAGGAAGGCACATTATAAATTAACCAACAATGTCGGCTATATATGATGGAATGGCTCTGGAAATTATTACCCCTTGGCACTTGCAGGCTATGTCGCATTCAGTGCTTTAGTCTATTTCATGCAGCCCGGAATGAT
>AASF01000960.1 GCA_000168735.1 Candidatus Endoriftia persephone str. Hot96_1+Hot96_2
CTTGATCAAAAATAAGATCGAGAAATTCGATCTCAAGACCGAGGCCCGTAACGAGGGCACGATCATCAGTCTCACCGACGGTATTTCGCCCGAATTCATGGCCTCGAGGACGTGATGTCCTATGAGATGCTGGGAATTCCCAGGCAACACCTATGGGCTGGCCCTCAACCTGGAGCGCGACTCCGTGGGTGCTGTGGTGCTGGGTGACTACAAGCACCTCTCTGAAGGTGATTCAGTCCAATGCACAGGTCGCGTTCTCGAGGTGCCGGTACGTGAAGGCCTGCTGGGGCGCGTGGTGGACTCCCTGGGTAACCCGCTTGACGGTAAGGGCGAGATCAAGGCATCCGCTAGCGCCACCATCGAAAAGGTGGCTCCTGGCGTTATCGAGCGTAAGTCGGTTGACCAGCCGGTGCAGACCGGTATTAAGGCGATCGACGCCATGGTGCCGATTGGTCGTGGCCAGCGTGAGCTGATTATTGGTGACCGCCAGACCGGCAAGTCTGCGGTGGCTATCGACGCCATCATCAATCAGAAAGGCACCGGCGTTAAGTGTATCTACGTGGCGGTTGGGCAGAAAAATTCGACTATCGCGCAGGTGGTGCGAAAAGCTTGGAGGGAGCATTGGCGCGCTGGAACACACCATCATTGTCGCCGCCCCCGCTGCCGACTCCGCCGCGATGCAGTTCCTGGCCCCCTACGCCGGCTGCACCATGGGCGAGTACTTTCGCGACAAGGGCGAAGATGCGCTGATCGTTTACGA
>AASF01000959.1 GCA_000168735.1 Candidatus Endoriftia persephone str. Hot96_1+Hot96_2
GGGAATGAATTAGGGCGGAATCGCCTTGATCAGGTACTGCACCGGCCAGCCCTTGATAATGCGCAACACGCCAAGCATGATGGCTATGCCCACTGAGAGTGCCACGGTGTAGCGCAGGCCGCCGGCGTAGTCGGCTTTGGCTGCCTCCTCATTGACGATCATGCCGCCCCCCGCAGCGACCTCGGCGGCCTCCTGGGCGATCTTAATCAGGGCGGGTTCGGCCACCGTGGTGCCAAAGCCGAGGGCAAAGGCGAACAGCAGTAGCCATAGCAGGCTGCCCTTGCGGGCGAAATCCCATGCCATCGTTTCGCCGAGCGGAAACAGCCCGATCTTCAGTCCGTGGATGAACAGGCTGAGCCCCAACACCACCAGCAGGGTGCCGCCAAGCAGGCTGCCCAGGTTGGGGATTGGCTGCTGCAGCACTACCATCTGGAAAAAGGCGATCACCAGAACAATCGGCAACAGATCCCTGGTGCTGTCGAGTAGTGAGGCGACGAGTAGTTGGATGGTCTGCATGTGTGGGGCGTCTGGCAAATGTTGGCAAAACCATACCCCAGGGGAGGGGCGCATGTTAACCTTGTTTGGGTATTGTTGGTTGCGGCAGGCGCCCATGATTCGTTCAGAGACTCCCTAGTCAGGCTGTTCCGGGAAGGCTCCTGGTGTCAATGGCAGGCTTGGTGGTTACT
>AASF01000958.1 GCA_000168735.1 Candidatus Endoriftia persephone str. Hot96_1+Hot96_2
AGCGGGCATGCGGTGATAATGGACGGTCCGGAGGCGTTTGGCGGGCGCAACCTGGGGATACGGCCGATGGAGATGCTGCTGCTCGGCATGGGTGGCTGCACCGAGTTTGATGTGTTGTCGATGCTGAAGAAGTCGCGCCAGCAGGTGACCGGTTGTGTGGTTGAGTTGGAGGCAGAACGGGCCGAGAGTGAGCCAAAGATCTTCACCCGGATCCACGCTCACTTTATCGTCAGCGGCAAAGAGCTGAGTGAAAAGCATGTGGCCCGCGCCATCTCTCTGAGCGCCGAGAAGTACTGTTCCGCCTCGATCATGCTCGGCAAGGTGGCGGAGGTGACCCATGACTATGAGATAAGGGATGTCTGAAGCGGCCGATTTTGATGCGCTGGTTGCCGAGTTCTATCAGGTCTGGTTTCGCTTCCATCCCAGCGCGGCGCTGTTTGCCGGTGTCACGGGTTATGAGGGGCAACTG
Source organism: Candidatus Endoriftia persephone str. Hot96_1+Hot96_2 (assembly GCA_000168735.1). GTDB lineage: Bacteria > Pseudomonadota > Gammaproteobacteria > Chromatiales > Chromatiaceae > Endoriftia > Endoriftia persephonae. Next base: position 470 of record AASF01000958.1, read on the forward strand.
GCTGCGGATGGCGACGATGATGTGGGCGCGTTGGCCGGTTGGCTCGGCAATCTGTTGCTGGGGCTCTCCGAGTTCAGCTTGGAGGAGCTTGATGCGGATCGCCAGATCGACCTGCAGCTGATCTATGGTGCGGTGATCATTGAACGCCGCTGGCTGCTGGAGCAGGACTGGCGGCATCGTGATCCGGCCCGCTATCTGCCGCTGCGGACCCTGCAAGAGTTGGTGCTGCGCCAACCCGAGCAGCTTTGCGAGGCTGTGCTGGGGCTGCTGAAGCGCACCCCTAACTACCTGCGTGATGCGCGCAGTCAGCTCTTGGAGCTGCCGGAACTGGTCTCCAGTCTGTGGCTGGCAGAGGCGCTGGAGCTGCTTGAGCGCGGCATCCCCTGGCTGCACCGGCTGGTACAGGAGCTGGCGCAGGGGCGGGAATGCTGTACTGAACAGGGGCA
>AASF01000957.1 GCA_000168735.1 Candidatus Endoriftia persephone str. Hot96_1+Hot96_2
TGAATTTAGGGCGGAATCGCCCTTGATCAGTGGCCACAGCGCTGCCCACCATGCCCTGGAGGAGGAGCTGGCCGAGTGCACGCGGACGTGAGCGGGCACTGCTCTTCTCCACCGGGTTACATGGCCAACCTGGGGGGTGCTCGCCGGCCTCACCGATCGTGGCGACACGATCTTCCAGGATCGCCTCAACCACGCCTCGCTGATCGATGGCGGCCTACTGAGCCGGGCTAGGCTCAGGGCGCTATCCCCTATGCCGATCTGGCGCGTGCTGGAACGGCTGCTGGCGGATACTCAGAGCGGACGCAGACTGATCGCCACCGATGGGGTGTTCAGCATGGACGGTGATCTGGGCGCCTCTGGGGGCGCTGGCCCGACTGGCAAAGGCGCACGATGCCTGGCTGATGGTGGATGATGCCCACGGTCTCGGTGTGCTGGGTGAACATGGCGGCGGCAGCCTGGAACAATTCGGCCTGGACGCGGCAGATGTGCCGATCCTGATGGGCACCCTGGGCAAGGGGCCTGGGCAGCTTTGGCGCCTTTGTCGCCGGTAGTGAGAGCCTGATCGAGACCCTGATCCAGCAGGCCCGTCCCTACGTCTACACTACCGCCTCCCCGCCGGCGCTGGCCGAGGCGACCCGCGCCGCGCTGCGGATCGTGCAGAGTGAGTCTTGGCGACGCCAGCGGTTGGCTGAACTGATCGCCCGCTTTC
>AASF01000956.1 GCA_000168735.1 Candidatus Endoriftia persephone str. Hot96_1+Hot96_2
GATCACCAGATCACCGCAGTGGGCGAAGTGCCGGCGATCACCCTGTTGAGTGTGGTCGAGGCGATGCGCTACAACGCTGCCGATTCGCACATGATCGAGGAGTCTGCCAGAGTCATCACCTGGTGATGGCGACTATGGCTCTGGGTGGAGACCCAGCAGCAGGCGGCTTGCGGGAACTGCCAGGCCGGATCGAGTTGTGGCACCTCGGGTGGATCGCTGGCTTCTTCAAACGTCGTCATCCGGCAGCTTCGGGTGCGCAATCCAATCGAGGCAAAGGCAGGCCAGCAGGTGGTGATCGGTCTCGATGAGCGGGCTCTGGTCCGTGCCTCTTTGGTCTCCTACCTGCTGCCGGATATTTACACTCATCCTGTGTGCCATTGCGGGCCTGGAACTGGTTCGCTGGATGGAAATAGGTCAAGGGGAACTCGGCAGCATTATCGGCGGTCTACTGGGACTGATAGCCGGGTTGATCGGTGCAAGAGGCTTCGCCAGTCGGCATCGAACTGACGCACTGTATGAGCCGGAGATCTTGCGTTCAGCGTATTCCCATCCGATCAGATTGGGCTGAGCCCCACGATCCGAATCGAATAACCTCCAGGAGTTACCAATGAGTTTTATGCAGCGAACGGTATCCACAGTTCCGTTTCTTCTCCTTGTATTGCTCTTTACCGCCCCGCTACAGGCGAGAAGCCTGCCTGACTTTACCGAGCTTGTTGAGCAGAATGCGCCGGCGGTGGTCAACATCAGCACTCGTCAGCAGCAGAGCATCCGGCGGCAGATGGAGCGCTTCAACATCCCTGATATTCCAGAGAACAGTCCATTTTGGTGAGCTGCTGCGACGTTTCTTCGGTGAACATGGCTTCGACCTGCCGGATCAGGAGCGGGAGCAGCAGTCGCTGGGCTCGGGTTTCATTATCTCCCCCGATGGTTTCATCCTCACCAACAATCATGTGGTCGCCGGTGCGGATGAGATCATGCGTGCGTATGAATGACCGCCGTGAGTTCAGCGCGCGGGTGATCGGCAGCGACGAGCGCAGCGATATCGCACTGATC
>AASF01000955.1 GCA_000168735.1 Candidatus Endoriftia persephone str. Hot96_1+Hot96_2
TACCTTGATCAGGTCTTGATATCCGCAGCGATGCTAGCCCCTTCCTGGAAGTGAGGTAAACAGGGGCGTGGATGCGGCCAGCCGGTCCGATCAGAAACAGTGGTGCCTCTTCCTCACCCTGGTGTTGCGCCGAAGCGGGCGCGTATTTCCTGTAGGGTCGCCGGGTCGCCCTGCAGAGTGAGGAAGCGCTCTCCGATCTGTTCGAGCATCACATGTCGGGCCGGGTCTGTCTGCCATCGTCAATGTAAATGAAGCGGAGTTGCTGTTGCAGCTCCGGCTCGGCGCTGAAGCGATTGTGGACCTGGGTTAGGCGCAGCAGTGGGGCTGGGCTGGGCTGTTTGCTCCGCGAAGCCGAGTAGGCTCCAGCTGCCTTCCAGTTGGCTTTGGTCGAAGCGTGTGTCGTCGCGGCTGGAGAGCTGAAACTCAGGCAGTGGATGGGGCGGTCGCAGTAGCACCCCGGCGATCGCCGGCAGGGTGTTGTCGGAGTAGCGGTTGCCGGTGTAGTAGGCCATGCCGAAGACGATCAGGCTCAGGGTAAGGCAAGACAAAGCGGACGTTGTGTTGGAACTTGTGACGTTTTGGCATCGGCTGGGTGGATGTTTAAACTGGGTCGGGGCAGTTTAATCCAAACCGGCTCGGATGTGATGATTCAGACTGCGGTCTGGCAGTTGGGGCAGAGGTAGCAGGGCTGCCCACCCTGGTTGATTTTGATGATGCGGCTAGAGCAACGGTAGCAGGCCAGGCCCTCGCGGCGGAAGAGCTGGAAACGGGCGCTCTCGAAGTTG
>AASF01000954.1 GCA_000168735.1 Candidatus Endoriftia persephone str. Hot96_1+Hot96_2
TTTTAAACGAATTCGCCCTGATCACCACTGCGGCGTGACAGTGCTCCGCATACTCGGCAGAGAGAATCACCGCAGAGGGCTTTGGTATCCAGCCAGGTATGCTGCCGGTATTTCGGGTTGGTGAGGAAGCTGATCTGGCCGGAAGTCGCGCCGGGAGAGCGTACCGACCCCGGCTGATTCCTGAGATCAGGGAGTCACCCCGGAAGTTCCGCCCCAACAGAGGCAGCATTTGTCCCCCAGCCGGCTCACCATACCCCACTCCTCCCGGCTATTTCGAAACCAGTTCCCGCAGCTTCTCCAGCACCATCTCTGAGATATCGATCCGCTTGGCTGAAGTAGACCACGCCGTCGGAGACGATCAGGTCGATATTCTCCGGCTTGCCGACATCGCGGATCACCTCCCGCACCTGGGTCCGCAGCTTTGTGAGACTCCTCGTTCTGGCGCAGGTTGAGGTCCTCGCGAAACTCGGTCTGTGCATTTTTCAGCTTGCGACGACGGGAGAGAATGTCGCGTTCAAGGCGTTTGACCTCGGATTCGCTCATCACCGTACCGTCCCGGTTCCGGTTTTTCCTTCAAGCTGCTTCAGTTGGCTCTGGCTCGACAGCAGATCCTTCTCACGGCGGGAGAACTCCTTCTGTAGCCGCTTGCGGGCCGCCTGGTACTGGGGGGACTCCTCAAACACCTTGGTCGCGTTGACAAAGGCGATCCGGTAATCCTCTGCCATCGCGGCGCTTGCGCCGGCCAGCAACACACCAGAAAAACA
>AASF01000953.1 GCA_000168735.1 Candidatus Endoriftia persephone str. Hot96_1+Hot96_2
GATCACCATGCCGAGAGCCAGTTCGATCAGGGTAAAACCGCGTTGTGCTGAGACCTTCATGGCCGCTCTCCTGATTGCTATGGAAGGATGACACGTACGTGTGTCGTTGCCACCGGGTGGGCGCAGGTCGAAGCGGCGGTTGCCACTCTGGCCATTCTCCCCTTCGAAATAGTCGCTGAGAGTGGCGGAGGGGCGGCGCCCGCTAAGGTCGATACCGGCGAGCAGCAGCAGCCCCTGTTTGTCGTCTCTTCGGCCGGGCAGGTTGGCCACCTCAAGGCAGTCGACGCCGGGGGAGCAATTGGTCGTGGCGCTGGCGAAATAGCTCAGCCAGTGCCAGTTGTTGGCCTGGAACCAGTGTGGCAGGGAGGCGCCGGCGGCGCAGCCACTGCCCCAGTTGGCCGGCAGCACATTGTCGATGGGCAGCAGCCCCTCTGTGGTGCCTGTCTGACTGTCGAACAGCGCCAGCCCGGACGGATCGGTAAATGGCACCGCATCAGGAAGACGGCTGCAACCGGCCACATAGTCGCGTAGGCGTAGCGCAATCTCTGCGGCCACGCGGCGCTCTACCTCCTGCATCAACTCACGGCGGGTGATGGCGATCAGCCGGTCATTGAGGCCGGTGGAGGCTGGGCGGGCCTGGGTGAAATCGGCGTCGCTGTCGCGGTTCTCCCCCTCCAGGTGAGCGGAGCGGGCCCGATCGGCATTGCCCATTATCGCGCTACTGCGCTGTTGTTGATCCAGCACCGGCCCGGGGGCGATCACCAGCGCAACGATATCCCCCTGGGCCATCCAGCCTCAGAGCGCCCGAGGTGTCGCTGTTGAGCGGGACGCTGGCCAGCTCGGTATAGGCCGGACTGGGCAGATACCAGAGAGTGGCGTTGCTGCTATCGATCAGTTGCGCCACCCCCAGCTCCCGCCAAGGTAGCCAACCAGGGCGCATGGTTCCGCCCGATTCACTGCGACAGCGGCTGCCGTTGTGGTCTTCGGGGTTAGTGATGCGGCCGTCGCCGTTGTAGTCGGGGCAGGGCAGGGCGCCGGGACGGCTATGCATCACGGCGTAGCCGATTAGCGCCTGCTTGGCCTGCTGCAGCTGTTCCAGGTTGGCGTTGCCCCGGTGCAGCCGAAACCGGTCGATGGAGTACTTCCCGACTACCG
>AASF01000952.1 GCA_000168735.1 Candidatus Endoriftia persephone str. Hot96_1+Hot96_2
GAATGAATTAGCGGCCGCGAATCTCCCTGATCAACGGCGTGTTGCGCAACTTTCAGCGCCAGCAGGCAGTGTTGCAGGAAAAGGTCGATCGGCAGCCAAGCAGTCGCTACGCCATGCCCGAGTGGTTGCTGCAACGGATCGAACAACGTTGGCCGGATAGCTGGCAGGAACGGATCGCCGCACTCAATGCCCGCCCGCCGATGAGTCTGCGGATCAACTGTCGCCAGGTGGATCGGGCCGACTACCTGGAACGACTGCGGGAGCAGCAGATCACCGCTGAGCCGGTTCCCCACACCGAGAGCGGGCTGACGCTGCAGCGACCGGTGGATGTGTTGGAACTGCCCGGCTTCAGTGATGGGGCGGTTTCGGTGCAGGATGGCGGCGCTCAGCTGGCCGCGCCACTGCTCGAGCTGCAGCCCGGCCAGCGGGTACTGGATGCCTGCGCCGCCCCTGGCGGCAAAACCGGCCACATGCTCGAGCTGGCCGATGATCTCCGGCTCACCGCGATCGACCTCGATCCCCAGCGGCTGCAGCGGGTGGCGGAGAATTTGCAGCGGCTCGGCCTGCAGGCTGAGCTGCAGGCCGGCGATGCGGCCCATCCACAGGGCCGCTGGGCCGAGCGCCAATATGACCGCATCCTGCTCGATGTGCCCTGTTCCGCCACCGGCGTGATGCGGCGTCACCCCCGACATCAAATATCTGCGTAGCG
>AASF01000951.1 GCA_000168735.1 Candidatus Endoriftia persephone str. Hot96_1+Hot96_2
AATGAATTAGCGGCGCGAATCGCCCTTAATTCTCCGCCCAGCGCCGGGTTGCGGCCAGATCGTGGTCCTGACGATGCTCCGGATGGAGCGACTCATGCAAAAACTCAGTTCGCCGCGCAGCAAACGCAGTGTAGCGGGCACGCATCAGCGTCTCGGCGGTTTTGGCAGCTTCCGCGCCATCCAGAATCGGCTGACAACAGGTCTCGAAGGGTTGGCCGGAGCCACAGAAACATTGAGTCATGAAACTATTCCGTCACAGAAAAACCGGACGGAACGATAGCATGCAGGGAGGGGCAGCCCAAGCCTTGCGACCGGCTCAGGCCAATCGTTCTTCAGACCGGCAGCAGCTGACATAAACGGAATCCGCGATTCAGCCGACAAGTAACATACGGAACAGCGGCCGAGTCCTAAACAGGCCGATCAGCGCCGGCTATTATGAGCATTTCTGACACACAGGAAGACTCTCGCAGCATGGAGACCTGCTTACAGCCCCAACTCCTTCCAACGCTTCTCGATTCGTTTCAGCGAGATCGGCCGCTCAGTACCCAGCTCCTGGGCAAACAGTGAGACCCGCAACTCTTCGAACTGCCAGCGCATCTCCTCGATGCGCTCATCGAAGCGGCCACTCTCCAGACAGCTGCGATCCCACTGCTGCCACTGCTGATAGGCCTTGGCCATCTCGCGCATCCGCTGCTGATCCTTTGCTGCGGCGTGGCTGAGCTTGTCGATACGCCGCTCTAGCGCCTTCAGATAGCGGGGGAAGGCCTGCAACCGATTCACCTGTGTGTGCTGCAGAAAGCCCCTGAACAGCAGCCGGTCGAGCTGCTGCTGCATATCCTGCACTGAGGCGAGCCAGTTGATCTGGGTGATACCGGCCAGCCCCTTGCGCACCCGCTGGTAGGCGTCAAGGATCTCACCCAGCTGAGCACAGGCCCGGTTGCTCAGGCTCATCATCTCCCCCCGCGCCTGTTCGATGCGCTGCTCAAAGGTTGCCTGGTCACGGATCTCCGGCCGGCCGTCGAGAAAGGTCTGGTCAACGATGAAAGCGACCAGCTCATCCTCCAGCCCCTTGTAGCGCTCCACCACCAGCCCCTTGGGCGGCTCGGCGACCTTGGCGTACTGCATGCCGCATTCGCGCCAGACCCGGCAGGTTCTTGCTGCAGATAGCTGCATCTCCTTGGCCATACCCAACATGATC
>AASF01000950.1 GCA_000168735.1 Candidatus Endoriftia persephone str. Hot96_1+Hot96_2
GGACTGGTTACCGCAGTTACCGAGCTGAAGGATGGTCGGCTGGTGATGATCATGGATGTGGAGATGGTACTCGCTCAGACTTCCGGATTCGGTCAGAGCGAAGAGCTCTTCGAAGGCATCCCAAGAATGGAAGAGGAAGGCATTACCATCCTGTTCGCCGATGACTCGGTGGTCGCCCGGGACCAGATCATCCGCACGCTCGATCATATGGGGATCAAGTACATCAGCACCGCCAACGGATCGGAGGCTTGGGCAAGAATACGTGAAATTGCCAATCGGGCAGAGGCAACGGGGCATAAAAGCAGCGACTATATCCAGTTGATTCTTACCGACGTCGAGATGCCGGAGATGGATGGTTACGTGCTTACCAAAAAGATCAAGGAGGACTCCCGATTGAACGATATTCCGGTCATCATGCACTCGTCACTCTCTGCCGACGCCAACCAGGAACTCGGACGCGGTGTCGGTGCTGATGCCTATGTGCCAAAGTTCGAACCCACTGAACTGGCCGTCAAGCTACGCCAGATGCTGGCAAAGAACAAAGCTTGACGCTTACTCCACAAGAAACCCCTTTATATGGACGCAGCCCGTTCGCCAAGCGAAACCTGCTGGCAAAGAGTATCGATTGCGTACGCAGGATCTTGCGTGGGGGCGATACCACTCTGCTGCGCAAGCAGCCCAAGCTACATATAGGCCTGGCCCTCCGCTAAACGGGCTAGTTTTCATCCTGCCTCAGCTTATCAAGTCGCATCTTCCGACTGGCCCGTTGCTGCTGGTGTAGTTTGCCGGCCAGGTGGAGCCCATCCATGTAGGGCACAACTCCATTATGCCGGATGACCTCCCGACCTAACGGGCTGTTGGCGAACTGGATAAACTTCATCACCTTAGCGCGGTTTGTGCCCCTGAGATTAGTTACCAGATAGAGCGGTCGATAAAGCAAATAGGCTCCCGATTTGATATTTTCATAGCTGGGGAATTTGCCTTCCAGTTTGAGGATTTTCACATTACGTTTCCTGGCGCTACTGACACCGGTGATTGCCAGACTGTTGAGATTGTTTCCAACCGGCTGTTCCAACGGACCTGATGAGGGGAATATGTTGTCAGAGGCGAACTCCATGTTAGGCGCAGCAAAAAGATACTCCCGGATAGCGTGGCCCACACCTGATATCTTGCCCTTCCGAATCAACAGCTCGATTGGCTGGTCAGTTCCACCCAGCTGC
>AASF01000949.1 GCA_000168735.1 Candidatus Endoriftia persephone str. Hot96_1+Hot96_2
GATCATTACCCTCAGCTTTCTGCCGGTGTATGTGTTGCAGGGCCAGGAGGGGCGGCTCTTCTCTCCCCTGGCCTACACCAAGACCTATGCCATGGCCGCCGCGGCTATCCTCTCGATCACCCTGGTGCCTGTGCTGATGGGCTACTTCATCCGCGGCAAACTGCCGCAGGAGGAGAGCAATCCGATCAACCGCTGGACCATCCGCGGCTATCTGCCGGTCATCCGCTTTACCTTGCGCCACCCCATTGCCGTCCTCTTTGTCAGCCTGCTGCTGACCCTCACCGACGTCTTGGCCAGATCATGTCAGAATCGGCTCGGAGTTCATGCCGGAGTTGGATTGAAGGGGATCTGATGTATATGCCCACCACCTTCCCTGGGCTATCGCATCGGTAAGGCGCAAGAGCTGTTGCAACAGACCGACCGGTTGATCCGCACCGTACCAGAGGTGGAGCGGGTATTCGGCAAGATCGGGCGCGCCGAGACCGCTACTGATCCAGCCCCCCTGACCATGATCGAGACCACCATCACCCTCAAGCCAAAGTCAGAGTGGCGGGAGGGTATGACCCTGGATAAACTCAAGCAGGAGCTGGACCGGCGGGTCGATATCCCCGGCGTAACCAACGCCTGGGTGATGCCGATCAAGACCCGCATCGACATGCTCTCTACCGGTATCAAGACCCCCGTTGGAATCAAGATCGCCCGGCCCTGATCTTGAGGTGATCGAGGATATCGGGGAGGTGATCGAGGAGGCGCTGCGCGGGGTGGAGGGCACCGCCTCGGTATTTTCCGAGCGGGTCGATGGCGGACGCTATCTGAAGATCAAGATCGATCGGCTACGGGCGGCGCGCATTGGCCTCAATATCAAGGATGTCCAGGAGATCATCAGCACCGCCATCGGCGGCATGAACGTGACCGAGACCGTTGAAGGCCTCGAACGCTATTCCGGTGAATATCCGCTATCCACGCGCCATTCGCGATAGTGAGGAGAAGTTGCGCCATCTTCCCATCGTCACGCCAAACGGCCGCCACATCACCCTCGGCCAGATCACCCAGATCGAGGTGGAGGATGGGCCACCGATGATC
>AASF01000948.1 GCA_000168735.1 Candidatus Endoriftia persephone str. Hot96_1+Hot96_2
ATCACCGGTTTACCGCCTGTTTCAGCCGATCCCGCAGGGAATTCGCTGAAGTGGCGATGGAGGTGCCTCGGAACCCTCCCGCAGCTGGCGCAGGCTGTCGCAGGGTGAGCAGGTAGAGCAGGCTATCCTCCACGGCTTTGCCGTTGCGCGATTGGCCCAGATCGAGCAGTTGGCAGTGCAGGGTGTAGATATCGCCCTCCGCCAGTTTTTCGATCAGGTTGTCGTCTGCATCGTAGAGTTCAATGGCGCCGCTGCGGATGATGTAGAGGTAGCTGCCGTCGATATCCTCTGGCGGGAAGTGGCTGTCGCGGCGCAGGTAGCGGATCTGCAGGGATTTGGGGAGCTGCTCCAGGGGTCTGATCGGAGAGTGCGTCGAACGGATGGCGTTCGACGAGAAAGTCGCGGATCTCGATCAGTTCGATTTCCATGGGATCAGTTCCAGCTCTCCATCGGGTGAAGTTGTTATACCGGCACAGGGGAAGAATTTCTACGCATCGACCGCTGGTCTGGGCTGTCGATTGGTGGAAAATGCCTCGGCAGGTGGGGAAGGAAAAAGGCCCCGCAGCGCGGGGCCAAACTTTACAGAGTCGTCTGATTTTAGTGAGCGGAGGCAGCAGCGGCCCCCTTGGGTACCCGGATATCCTCCACCAGATGTTG
>AASF01000947.1 GCA_000168735.1 Candidatus Endoriftia persephone str. Hot96_1+Hot96_2
CGCCTTGATCCAAGCCTATCCGACTCTACCCGATTTAAACTTAATTCTTTGTTGCCGTGCACGGCTTATTCTATGGCGATGCCTTGGTTGCCCAACGTTACAAATAACCTGAACATTTGTAGTGAGCAGCGCGAACGAAAAATGTGTCAGGTTGATTTGTTTTGTTATATTTTATTTCTTCGGCGTAATCACAAGTAATCTTTCACTACGCCATACTCTAATAATATGAATAGTGTTCTGCTCTCTCAAATAGACAACTCGAAATGGGGGATGAATAAGCTCCCTTATTTTAGTTTCACTAAATTCTGGAACAATTCTCCCGATATCCGGATTTTCCTTCAAAGTATGGACATGCTCGATAATTGAAGTAACAATTTTCAGGCCAACCTCAGGAACTCCCTCTCCTTCGTAATGTTCTTTGATATCCTCTAAATCGGCAAATGCAGAATTGGATATTAAGATTTTCACCTAATCAATACCTAGCTTCTTTTTGACTTCTTCGAGTTCCAGCTCTGCCCCTTCTTTTATTTCCATTAATCCTTGAGCAACAGCTTTCATAAACTCTTTTTCTTCTTCTTTTTTTTCATATTCTTCAAGACCTTGCACAACTGCAACACCTCGACCTCGGCTAGTTAGCAGAATGGGCCTATGAGTATCTTTGGCTCGGTTTACTACTTTTCCGGGATTAACTTTGAGATCTGACAGGGGAACTATATCTTCAGAAAACTTGATTTGCATAAGAGAGGCCCTCATTTATGAGATAGCTTTAGACCCCATTATAGCACCAGTTAACAGGACCACAAGAAATATAACGCCTCAAATCACCGGCGTTTTGCGGAGGTGATTAAATGGGGTAAAATGAGCGAAGCGAATACCCCATTTAAGCACCGCAGCAAAACGTCCGGTGGATTTGAATTGCTAGCTCTTAATTGCGCGATATTAATGAATTCTTGAATACGTTTTACCATTTAATACCCGCCTAACTTGAAGAACATTATTTGCTTTTACCAGCTCGGTAATTTTCTCAATTGGAATAGATGCTTCGTTGAGTTCCCGTATTTTTCTTACTTGGGCAGCTGATAGTCTGCCTTCAGCTCCACAAATCACTTTCTGAGCAAATTCATCATCATTCCACAGCTCACTTATGATTAAATTAGGAATACCTGCGCGTGGGTGTAGAACCTGATATTTAATAATTGCTGCATCTCTATCACTTAGAGAAACCACGGGCTTATTGGTTAACCTGTGCTCATGTAAATATTTCATTCCTTTAAACCCACCAGGAATCATGTTTAATGATGTTCCTTCACTCATTTGCTGATCCACTGCCCATTCTTCCCAGGCCATAATTTCTTCATAAAGGGCGATTCGCGCCCTAAATTCAATTCCC
>AASF01000946.1 GCA_000168735.1 Candidatus Endoriftia persephone str. Hot96_1+Hot96_2
CTTGATCCAGGTGCCACGGGGCCAGGCAACGATCACAGGAACCGATACGGTCTACGGTGAGGTGCAGCTGGATAAGGTTGCTCAGCGCGTCATTATCGATGAGGCGCAGTTCGGTCGTTCCGACATCCAGCCGAGTATCTGGCGTCACAGCCAGTTTGGCAGTTACGAGATCACCTCATTCAGCCACAGCGAGAACGGTGTCGACTACCGGATGACGGTGTGTGAATACGGCGAGCAGGCCTATGTGTCGGGTCAGATCAGCAGCGGTCAGCCGAGCTATCAGAGCTACTGGTTCAATCTGGAGTCGACCTGATCAGCCGGAACAGCCGGGGACCTGCTATTACCACACCGATCATCTGGATACGCCGAGGCTGCTCAGCGATGCGAATCAGCAGGTGGCATGGGTGGCTAGCTACAAGCCGTTTGGTGAGGCGACTGTGACGACGGAGAAGGTGGTCAACAATCTGCGTTTCCCTGGTCAGTACTTCGATCAGGAAACCGGCCTTCATTACAATTACTTCCGAACCTATGATCCAAGTACGGGACGTTATACGACGAGTGATCCGATTGGGTTGGCTGGAGGATTGAATACGTATCGGTATGCGAGGTAATAATAGGGGACAAGACCACGGTTTTATTGTCTATCCTAATCTTTTAGGATCTGCGACATGATGAGCGACCATGCCAAGACGACCAAGAGTAGTTTTACCCGGCGTTTCATTGCATTTGATTCAGCGGGGTAATAACCGCCAGGCTTGCCTTTTATGCCGATGATGATTGTCGGTAATATCTGGAGTGGCTACACACCTATGCGCGGGATAGCGGGTGTGCGATCCATGCCTACGTGCTGATGACCAACCATGTCCACCTCCTGCTGTCGTCGACAGCGGCCAGAGGCGTGGGGGAGATGAT
>AASF01000945.1 GCA_000168735.1 Candidatus Endoriftia persephone str. Hot96_1+Hot96_2
ACGAATTCGCCTTAGCTTTGCGTACATTTTATTAAAGACAGCCACATTAAAGAATTTGATTTTTTGAGAGGACAAGAATCATATAAATACAAATGGGCTAACGGAGAAACAAAAAATATAAGTATTAATTTGAAAGCTCAACATAATTATAATTTCAACAAAGAGGAATGGTATCATTAAATTTATAACTAAACAAACCAATACAAATTCAATTATTATTTTAGCTTATCATACGCGTTTGTGATCCAACGGGTTTATTTTATGATAGAAATATTAGCGCTACTACTAAAGAGTTTATTCGACAAATGGAATATGTACAAAAAGAATTATACTGTTATTAATGGTGGTCAGCTTGCAAAAGCATTTGAAAGTAAATTAGATTTACCTAATCGGGCGATAATGATAACATTTGATGACGGCTATAAAGATACTCTAGAAAATGCTCTACCTGTTCTTGCAGATTTGAATATTTCTGCGACAGTCTTTTTGGCATCTAAATTTTTTGATACGCTATATATTCCATGGGCAAGATGCAATTAGCATTTTTAGTTAATAATTGTGATATTCCAAAAATTTCTATATGACAACATGGATATCTTAGACCTTGATAATCACTTTATAGATAATATTGATACTTTAATATTAAGCCTCTCAAAAAAAA
>AASF01000944.1 GCA_000168735.1 Candidatus Endoriftia persephone str. Hot96_1+Hot96_2
GCAGGGCGCACACCGTCATCTGACGTACTCCGCGCAATCTCACGCACCGAGAACGCCTCATTGATCTGGCTAACTGAAGGCAAGGGCGCACCGTTCTACGTCGCCTATGCCCTCTCAGACGAGGATGGTGCCGAGCTGCTGGATGCCCTGTGTGAAGGGGATGGCTGGGTGATTGCAATAGTCACTGGCGAACACAGCGAGGGCTTCACCCTTCTGCTGGCACAGCACAGTCACTTTGAAATAAAGGGAAGACGCGTAGATTTCACCCAGGTCGAGATCATCGCCGGCCACCTGGGAAAAGCCACCCTGGAACGGGCAGCCCAGGCAACAGAAACCGGCAGCCGCCTCTACACGCTAAAAATCACAGATGAACAATACGAGCGCCTCGAACGAGGCGCCATGGGAAACTACGAACTCATCGGCTGGAGAAAAGAAGAAGGCCTATTCGCCAATGCTCAAGCCTGGCAAGAAACCGATACCCTCGACCAATTCACCCCCACCGCCGACACAGAAGACCACCTCACAAAACAAGAAAAGCGCCTGCTTTGAAAATCTTCCGTAGGTTCAGCGATGAAGACAAAAAACGCCTACTGGCAATCGCCGAAAGCCTTCAGCTTTAGCAATTTTACAACCAGCAAGCTTACCTTGTATGGTGATTTACTCATCATCACCTGATACCCATTTCACTGATTATGTTGCGCATGCTCCTGAACAAATTGGGGTTTGCTTTACGAAGCTGGGATAGCCAGTACTGGTGATCGAGCGCCTCACATCACCGACAGAAAAAAGCATAGCGAGGAACGAGCGACGCTTTTTTCTGTCCGAGTGCATGTGATTGTTGGGCATTCTCGCAAAAATGCCGTATTTTCACAGTGACTCTAGTATCGAAAGAGTTCGTTTATCAGGTTCACCCTCAAAGAATCTATCCAGGTGCATGAGAAAACGGGCTGTCATATTCCAGCCACTATATTACCTAAGGTCATACTTGAACGGAACTTTAGATAATCTGGATACCCCAATATTTGCTCTGCTGTTAGATCCTGGTGTTCATTGACGGTATTTGTGCAAGCAACAAGCCTTGAGCCAAGCACTGGATGTTGTAAGTACGCAGTCGCCTCAGATGCACTTTGAATGGCGTAGTACTCCGATGTTGAACTATGCCCAATGCATTTAATTTGTGGAAACATGTACCACATCCAATGCCCCC
>AASF01000943.1 GCA_000168735.1 Candidatus Endoriftia persephone str. Hot96_1+Hot96_2
CTTGATCCCTGATAACTCATACTAATTAAGAGACGGTTTGCGTCGCGCTTGTCGGCGGAAATTCTAGGCTTATCCCGATTGATTCGATTTCCAGGGCTGCTCCGGGAAACTCATCCAAACTCAGTCATGAGAAGGTCGTCTGCGCCTATGGCCTCTCCAAAGGTTGCAGCCAGCAAGCACGTCAATCTTACTGCGGCTCAGAGCATCAGCTGGTCGCTGTCCGAGGGTGTCAACGAGGCCCGTCTTTTTCCAATCCAAGCTAAATTCAATCGCTTTATCGAGTCGGGTTACTTCCGTATCCACCAGAAGCTGAAACGCAAAGGGGTGACCCTTCAATTATTGTGGTAACCGGCTGACGTGCTGTATCGGGAACGGGTGAGGTACTGCAGTGCCCAGGTCTTTGTTTCGGTGCTCGGTACCTCCAGCTACACTTTGATAGGGTCGGGAGCCGCCTTCTCAGGAGAGAAATGAACCTCTGTCGCTGCAAGATTTCGACTGGATGGGGAGGAAGAGGTTGCTCTTGAAAAATCGATCATCAACTCCCACGTCTTTAGCAGTACCAGTAAAGGGAAAGATATCAATTTGGAGTAGGCGACGATGTCAACATTAGAGCAACTTGGTGAAGGAATGAATCACGCATGGGATGCATTGGTGGATGGCTGGCGTGATCTCTATCGTCGCGCGACAAATGCCATAACGCGATTCACGCCACATGGTTCTAAGGGGGAGCTTAGATCCAGAGATGAGGGAGAGATTGCTATCCGTAGTTCCGGCTGGGGCGTATTGGCAGCCGAGGTCTTTGATGATGATGACCGGGTGATCGTACGTCTGGAGGTGCCGGGTATGGAGCCGGATGAA
>AASF01000942.1 GCA_000168735.1 Candidatus Endoriftia persephone str. Hot96_1+Hot96_2
ACGAATCGCCCTGATCAGATTGAGTGAAGCGGTTTGGGACATGATGGGGCTGTGGTGAAGCTCTCTTGTTTACATGACTATAGTGCCTTTTGTGTTCGCTACTTTGTTATTGGCGGCAGGCGGGTTGGGAACTGTGAATCCAACCAATATGCCGGGTAGAGTTGGTTGATGTTTGGAAGGATCAGAAGGATGTTGTGTTATGGAGAAAGCCAAAGTCGCAGCTTCCCAGCCGGTGAGTGTCGAGTTGGACGAGGTGCAGAGAATACTGGTGGTGTGCCTGCGGGCGCTCCCAAACCCAGCCGTTTTTGCGACGTGCTCCCACCAGGGGAACGGGCATAAATCCGCTGGGTTTCAAGGCCGACAAGAGCGGCGAAGCCTGGCTCTGTATGTGCAAACAGACGAAGACCCCGCCCTACTGCGATGGCAGTCACGCCTCGCTTGACGAATAGCCGCTGGGCCGGGTCTGTTGTCGCAGTCGGTTAGCCGCGGTCGGTGTTGAGGATGGCCTCTGCTTCCAGGGAGAGAGGGATAAGTGTCGTGCGGGCTCAGCTGCGGGAGTGAGTCATAGCCCATGATTCGCAGGTAGCCGGCGAGGATCTCCCGGCTGCCATTGAGAAAGTTGCCAACCCGCTGTGCCCCCTTGTCGATATCGATACGACGACGCAGTTCGGCCTGCTGCGAGGTGATGCCTACCGGACACTCGTTGGAGCC
>AASF01000941.1 GCA_000168735.1 Candidatus Endoriftia persephone str. Hot96_1+Hot96_2
CTTGATCATCGGCTTCATCACCGCAGCCATCGGTCTCTACATCATCCTGCCCGCCCCCACTGGAGCTGGGTGCGCCCGGTTGGGCCAAGTGGCCGGTCATCGCAGGTATCCTGTTCGGCACTGTCATGCTGATGAAGATGATCCCCGGGTGACATCAAGCCCAATCTTAAGCGTCAGTTCAAGATTTTTGGCAACAAGCACACTTGGGTGATGAGCATCATCTACACCATGACCTTCGGCAGCTTTATCGGTTACTCCGCTGGTTTTGCCCTGGCCCCATCAAGGGTANGGTGTTTGGCTATCAGCATGTGATGGTTGATGGTTTGATGACGCATGATCTCGCCAACCCCAATGGCCCGTCGGCACTGATGTACGCCTGGATGGGACCTTTTATCGGTGCATTGATTCGCCCGATTGGTGGCTGGATCGCCGACAAGATGGGTGGCGCCAAGGTGACCCAGTATTGTCTCCATCGTGATGATCGGCTCTGCCCTGGGTGTGGCCTACTATCTGCAGCAGGCTTACCAGTCAGCCACGCCGGAAGAGTTTTTCGTACCCTTTTCTGATGCTCTTTCTGGTGTTGTTTGCCGCCACCGGCATCGGTAACGGTTCCACCTTCCGCACCATCGCGATGGTGTTCCCCAAGGAGCAGGCAGGCCCGGCACTGGGTTGGACCTCGGCGGTAGCTGCTTATGGCGCTTTCATCATCCCCGAAGGTG
>AASF01000940.1 GCA_000168735.1 Candidatus Endoriftia persephone str. Hot96_1+Hot96_2
CTTGATCATGAGTATCCAGGGCTTGCCCCTGAACGTGGATCTGACGCCCGCTGGTTAGCTGGCAATGGGAATCGATAATGATGCAGATGAGACTGCGTAGCCTGTTTGAAAGGGTGAGTCCCGGGCTGCTCCGGAGGGTGCTGGTGGTTCTGCTGTTTGCCGTCGGGCTCTCCGCTGCCAGCGCAGGCATGGCGGGTGATGGCGATATTGCGCCGATCGGCCGGGTCCACGTTGAGGGGATGGATTTTACGCCAGCGGAGGATCTGGCTGCTGCCGAGTCCGATGAACCTGAGCTGATTGCTGCGCCCCAGCCAAGCCGTGGGGATTATCCCAACATCGGGGTCAGCAGCCGCGCGGTGGTGTGGATTCTGGCGCAGATGCACCTGTTCTTTGGCGCGTTGGTGTTGGCGGTGCCGCTGTTTGTATTGGTGATCGAGCTGGTTGGCGTGACCAGCGGTGATGAACGCTACGACAGCATGGCCCATGAGTTCATGAAGATCAGCCTCACCGGCTTCTCGATTACTGCTATTTTCGGCGGTTCCCTGGCCCTGGCGCTGTTTCTGCTCTATCCCGACTTTATGGGCTATATGATGCATGTGTTCGGCGCCCAGTGGCTGGTCTATGCTGGACTGTTTTTTCTCGAGAGTTTCTTCCTCTACACCTATTATTATGGCTGGAACGCGATGCGTTACGGCAACGCCAAGTGGGTGCATCTGTCGTTGGGTCTGCTGCTGAACGGCGCGGGCATGACCATCATGGTGATGTCCAACTCCTGGGCCACCTTCATGATGGCCCCCTCCGGCGTCAACGAGGTCGGCGCGGTGATCGGCAATATCTGGGAGGTGATGAAGGGGCCTTTGTGGAACCCGGATCAACCTGCATCGCTTTATCGCCAATATCGGCTTCGGTGGCGCGGTGGTTGGGGCCTATGCGGCTTATAAGTTCCTCAGCACCAAGGACCCAGAGAAACGCGCTCACTACGACTGGATGGGCTACACCTCCAACTTTATCGCCATCCTTGCCTTTCTGCCGCTGCCCTTCGCCGGCTACTGGCTGATGGCGGAGATCTACGCCTACTCCCAGCAGATGGGCATCACTGCCATGGGCGGCATCCTGGCCTGGCTGTTTATTGTGCAGGCGGTGCTGATCGGCACCATCCTGCTGGCGGGTAACTACTATCTCTGGGCAGGCATGTCTCGCACCGAGGGATCGGAGCGTTACAAACCGCTGATC
>AASF01000939.1 GCA_000168735.1 Candidatus Endoriftia persephone str. Hot96_1+Hot96_2
GCTTGATCACGACACCTGTATGCGGGAGATTCCCCGTATCTGAAATGGGTGTAGCTGAAGCGGATGACTACATCTTCTATTTTTGTGGTAGCGACTACTACGGCAGAGGTGTCCCACGGAGACGCCGGCCCTCGGGAGCAGCCGGGAGGGATATTACCTGATCGCTTGCCAGCTGTTGCTTTCGCTGATTCTGCGGCCGGCGGAGCGACAGTGATCTAGTGTGGATTGTTGGTGGCGGGTTGAGGGTGCTTCAGATGCCCTCTTCCGTGTTCTGTTCGAAATAAAAGATTCCGATGCCGGCCTGCATGTGCCGGTCGCCGTTGCTTTGCTGACCGGCGTGGCGGCCATTTTGCGCCAGATGCAGGTCGAACTCCTTGAGCAGTGCTTGGGCCTTTCTCGCGCTAAACTGGCGGAAGGCGGGCAGTGCCTCTTGGGGCAGGTTGTCGTAGGCGACCTTGCGTTGAAATAGGGGCGGAGAGCCCTCCTTGCGGAGCCTCTGGTCAATGGTGGAGACGAGTAGCTGTACATCATTGCCGAGGCTGCGCAGCTCGTCGATCTCGTCATCATTCGGCGCAAATGCGGTGGAGGCCCAGGCGTACCTGACCCTCGGCGTTCTGTTCAACTGAGCCGATGCGCAGCAGTTCGTCAAGGATCGCGCGTGGAGGGATGTCGCCGCTGTGCTCGCGCACCAGGTCGCTGAAACTGCCGCTGCCAGACTCGAAATAGAGGGTTGCTGGGTCGCCGTTGCTGTCCTGAAATTCGCGGGTTCCGGCGCCAGCCGGCGATTACCCGGGCGGCTCGGTTGTGGCGCTGGGAGATGAGTTCACTGCCGGGGTGTTGGAGCTTCTGTAGTCGGGCGACCTCTTTGCGGGTCAGCCCCGGTAATCA
>AASF01000938.1 GCA_000168735.1 Candidatus Endoriftia persephone str. Hot96_1+Hot96_2
GGTGGTTAATCAGGTGATGACCGAATATTTTAGCGAACCCTATCCGGCACGGGCGGCGATCGGCGTGGCGGGACTGCCGAAGGATGCGGGGGTTGAGATGGATGCGGTGATGGAGCTGCAGGGTTGATCCTCAGCCTGCAGATCTGAGCGGGATAGGGATGCGTGATAAATATCTATGGGGCCCGCATTCTGACGGGGCCATATCTGTCTGCCATACAGGAGATTGCAGCATGAGATTGATAGGTCGGTCTTTTCTATTAGGCGCTGTTGCCGCGCTCGTTCTGAGCCTGGCCCTACCGTCGGCAGCCTTTGCCGGCAAGCGATATGTGTTCAGTGGTGGCCCCGCCGGTGGCACCTTTCAGGTGGTGGCGAATGCGGTGCAGGTCTATGGGCCGGTGAAGAAGAACTCGGCCTACAAGGTCAAGGCCCAGTCTTCGGCCGGTTCGGTAGAGAACCTGCGCAAGGTCAATAAGGGGCGCGCCCACTTTGGCGTGGTCTATTCGGGGCATGTCTATCTCGGGCGAGAAGGACGCCTGAAAAATGACAAGAAAAAATATGAGGATGTCCTAGCGGTCTCTTACCTCTATGGCGCCCCGGCTCAGCTGGTGGTGCGCAAGGGTTCCGGGATCAAGAGCGTAAAGGATCTGGTGGGCAAGAAGGTGGGGGTGGGTAATGCCCGGCTCGGGCGCCTTTGGCCAACTGCGAACTCTTCTTCTCCCACATGGATGTTTGGGACAAGGTCAAGCGCAACGCGGATGGGCTACAATGATGCGGCTCAGGCATTTGGCAATAAGCAGTTGGATGCCTTCTGGCTGTTCACCGCCTTCCCCAGTGGCGCGGTAATCATGGCGGCACAGACCAATGATATCGATCTGATTGATCTGCAGGCCGATGCCAACGTGAGCGGTTTCTTCAAGCGTTACCCCTACTTCTCCGAGCTGTCGGTACCCGCCGGCACCTATCGGGGTGTGGACCACGAGGCCCCGTCGTTTCAGGATTCAGCGCTGTGGGTGGCCAACGCCAAGGTGCCCGATGATGTGGTCTATGACATGTTGTCAAAGATCTATACCGATGAGGGCCTAGCCCACATGCGCAGCCAGAAGAAGACCTTCAAGGAGATGAGTATCAAGACCGGCGTCAACGGTATTGTGACGCCACATGCACCCCGGTGCGATCCGCTTCTG
>AASF01000937.1 GCA_000168735.1 Candidatus Endoriftia persephone str. Hot96_1+Hot96_2
CGCTTCGATGTGGAGCTGGCACCACTGGAGGCCGACGATGCCGGCGCCTCTGGCCTGGAGCGGGTCGAGTTCATGGTCTCGGCGAATCCCGGCATGCCACTGGCGCCGCTCAACAAAGTCGCCTCCGGCGGTGAGCTGTCGCGCATCAGCCTGGCGATCCAGGTCGCCACCAGCAGCTGTACCGAGACCCCCACTCTAGTGTTTGACGAGGTGGATGTGGGCATCGGCGGCGGGGTGGCGGAGATCGTCGGGCAGATGCTGCGGCGGCTCGGCAGCTCACTCCAGATACTCTGCGTAACCCACCTGCCACAGGTGGCACTCCCAGGCCAATCAGCACCTGCAGGTGCGCAAGCAGAGCGACCGCAAGAGCACCCGCACCGACATCACCCCCCTCAATCTGAACCAGCGCATCCAGGAGATCGCGCGCATGCTGGGTGGGGTGGAGATCACGCCGCAGACCTTGGCGCATGCCCGAGGAGATGGTGCGTCAGGCACTCAGAGGCTGAGACGGGCATCGTAATCGGCGCGGCAGAGTGAAGGTTACCCCGCCCTCTTCGCGGCGGCGAGATTAATCTTTTCTGCGCCGCGCACAGTTTTTGTCCATGCAGCGGCCGTAGATGATCAAGGCATGGTCGGCCATTTCAAAGCCGTGCTCCGCAGCGATCTCCTTCTGTCGCGCCTCGATGGTAGCGTCCATAAACTCCGCCACCCGCCCGCAGGTAATACAGACAATGTGGTCATGGTGGCCACCCCGATCAAGCTCAAAGACCGCATGCCCGCCCTCGAAGTTATGGCGCGTCACCAGGCCGGCCGATTCAAACTGGGTGAGCACCCGATAGACCGTTGCCAGACCGATCTCCTCACCATTCTCCAGCAACATCTTGTAGACATCTTCAGCGCTGACGTGGCGCTGCGCACTGCTCTCCATGAGCTCCAGGATCTTGACCCTGGGTAGGGTGACCTTCAGGCCAGCCTTTCTGATTTCCTGGTTGTCCACCGGACCTCCAAACCAAGTTGTGTGTTTGAGCGGATGATGGGGTATGATTCCGCCGAATTTCAGCGGATTGTACTGTTAATGAGTAAGTTTCTCATCTCTTCTCTGCTCTTGGCCCTGCTGGGCGGAGTGACGGGCTGCTCCAGCACCTGGGAGGATTTCTCCCTCGTCCATATCCCGGATATCCAGCAGGGCAACCTGGTGACACCGGAGATGGTGGCGGAACTGAAACCGGGCATGAGCAAGCGCCAGGTGCGTTTTCTGCTCGGCACACCAATACTCATCGATGTCTTTCACCCGGATCGTTGGGACTACTACTACGCCCTAAAAAAGCGCAC
>AASF01000936.1 GCA_000168735.1 Candidatus Endoriftia persephone str. Hot96_1+Hot96_2
CGAATTCGCCCTTGATCAGCAACCCGGTAAACGGTTTCAACAACACCTCCCCCTTCTCTCCCAATCAGAGTTATGAGCTGAGGAGCGCAGCGGATAACAGCGTAATCTTCAGCGCCAATCTCACCCCCTGGGAAGGATGGCGCCACTGACGCAACATCCGGCGACCAGGCATGGTGGTTCGACTTCTCTCAGATCACCAATAGCGGCGAATACTATATCCTCGATCCACTCAACGGCACCCGTTCGGAAAATTTCCGCATCGACAGCAACGTCTACCACGATGTGTTGAAGCAGGCGGTGCGCAGCTTCTTCTATCAACGCAGTGGCATTGCCAAGCAACCGCCTTACGCCGATACCCGCTGGAGCGATGAAGCCAGCCACACCGCCGACGCCCATGCGACCCTGATCGATCCCAACAACCCAGAGCGGCGTTATCCGCGGGCACCGAGCGTGACCTCTCTGGCGGCTGGTATGATGCGGGAGATTTCAACAAATATGTCAACTACGCCGATGGCGCACTGCACAATCTGCTCTTTGCCTATCAAGAAAGCTCGCAGGTCTGGGGCGACGATTACAACATCCCAGAATCAGGCAACGGTGTTCCCGACCTGCTGGATGAGATCAAGTGGGAACTAGACTGGCTACTCAAGATGCAGAATAGCGACGGATCGGTGCTGCATAAGATCTCATCTCTATCACACTACATCGCATCCAGTTACGATGCCAATGGCAATCCAATCCCTGATTTCAAACCCAGTAACGACACCAACCAACGCCGTTACGCACCTGCCACTGCATCGGCCACCATCTCTGCCGCCGGTGCTTATGCCCATGCTGCAAAGGGCGA
>AASF01000935.1 GCA_000168735.1 Candidatus Endoriftia persephone str. Hot96_1+Hot96_2
GATCACCGAGGCACGATAGACCTTGAGGCTGCAGCCGTAGTCGTGCAGGGTCACATCGGTAATACGACCGATCAGCCGGTTGGCGATGCGCGACGGGATCTTACGAATCAGATCATCCTTGCGCTTCTGCCGCCAGCCCTGGATCAGATCGAGATCCTCCGCCACCAACCGCTCCACCAGCCGCGGGATATCCGCCGGATCGTTCTGCAAATCGCCATCGAGAGTGGCTATCACCTCTCCCCTGGCGGCATCGAAACCCGCCTGCATCGCCGCGGTCTGGCCAAAGTTACGTTGCAGGCTGATGACTCGCACATGGCCCCCGGAGCTAATCGCCTCCTGACGCAACGCCTCGCCGGTGCCATCGCTACTGCCGTCGTCCACCAGCACCAGCTCCCACTCCCCGCAGTAGTGCTCCAGTGCCTTGTGCACGTCGTTGAAAAACGGCGCCACATTTTCGATCTCGTTATACATCGGCACCACAACGGAGAGGCGTGGTGCCCGACTGGCATCGCCCTGCTTTTCTTTTTCATTCATCACAATGTCATCACAGTCAAAATCAATCGGAACCACGACAGCGAATGCGGTCGTAGAGCCAGGCGGCGGCGAGGCCCCAGAGAGTACCAATCGCCGCGCCCATCACCACCTGGCTGGGAAAATGCTTCGCCAAATAGATACGCGACAACGCCACCAGAATTGCGCTCACTAACAGAAACAGACGCCACCCCTTCCAGGCGGGTCGGGTGACAAAGAGAAATGCCGTCGCCGCAAAGGAGTTAAGGGCGTGGTTCGATGGCATCCCCTTCAGCGCTCGCTCCGCACTGCCCCCCCTCGATCAACCGCAACGGCTCGAAAAACGAGAAACAGGGGCGCGCCTGGGCAAACAGATCCTTCAGCTGCGCCCCCAGGGCATCCCCCAGGGCAACCATGAGGATCAACGCCAGCCACCAGCGCAAGCCTGCTGAGAGCTCTCGGCTGACCGCCGTCCACAACAACAACAGCAACAGTGGAAAAGAGAAGCTGTATTTATCTGAAACCCAGCTCAGCAGCCAGTCGAGAAAGGGGCTGGCCCAACCCTGGTTGATCCAGATAATCAGCGACTGATCAGGTGACATGCTCCCTCCCCAACAGCAGCGCCAGCGCCCCAGAGAGCAGCGACAGACCAAGCAGAAACAGGTGCAAGTTGATCGCCGCGCTGAGGGCCTGCTCTGCCCCGGTGCCGGTGGGCACCAGCACCGCCATCACCCCCGCCTCGAAGGTACCGGCAGCGGCAAACCCCTGCATCGGCAGCACGCTGCTCAGATCGCCGGCGATGGCCCCCAGCCAGGCGGCACCTGCAGATGTCTCAGCCAGACTGAAGAGAATCCAGGCGAAGGCCCCCAGCTTGATGCTCCAGTTGAGCAGGGTGAAGAGGATGTTGATC
>AASF01000934.1 GCA_000168735.1 Candidatus Endoriftia persephone str. Hot96_1+Hot96_2
GATCACCTCACCAAAGCCGAAGTTGGGGTAGCGTTCTGCGGGCATGGCGGAGGATGGAGATGAAGCCCACCACCTATCAACACCACGAACATCAGGTTGTAAAAGACCCGCTGCTTGAGGGAGAAACGTATCAGCGACTCCATGGCCCTACTCCGCCGGGAGCTGGAAACGGTCACCGGCCTTGAGCCCCGGCGCGGCAACCCGCACCCACTCCCCCTCAACCCCGCTGGCTACTCCCAGATAGACCACCTTCAGCTGCTCGCCGTCGGCGCGGGTCAGCCAGTGCTGCTCATAACGTTCGCTGAGAGCGGCGCGGGGCACGTAGCACCCGTCCCGGAAGATGCTGGCAACTCAAGCCGGAGTTCGGCACGGATACCGCCGCGGGGCTGTTGCATGGGCTGTTCGATCGCCAGCTCTACCTGGATCTTGCGTGACACGGGGTCGAAGGCAGGGGAGACCATGTCCGATCTGCGCCGTTACCTCCCCTCCCCGATCTGGCAGGCGCAGTTTCAGATCGCCAGCCTGTCGCTCAAGTACGGTGAACTCCGCATTGTTAAGGGCAAACGGTACGATCAGGCGTGAGTAGTCCCCCAGAGTCACCACTGGCGTTCCGATATTCAGCCACTGCCCCGGCTCCACATGACGTTCAATCACTCGCCAGCCCGCAGGCCCCGCCACGCAGTGACGCTGCCGGCGCTCGCGCAGGATCTGGGCCTGCACCTGACTGGCAACCAGCTGGGCACGGCTGCTCTGCAGGGCGCGTTCTGACTCATCCAGCTGGCTCTGGGATGAGCTCTTCTGTTGCAGTAGCCGGCTGAAGCGCTT
>AASF01000933.1 GCA_000168735.1 Candidatus Endoriftia persephone str. Hot96_1+Hot96_2
GATCAGGACGTTCTAACGCCTATCCGCTGATGACAATCACCGCCGTCGATGAAGGCAACAGGTGAGGATCTTGCCAGCACCGATATCGTGGTGCCGGTGGCTTCCGAGGCGGATTGCGTCAACTGCCATGGCACCACCGATGATGGCTATAGTGGTGTTGCTGCCGACTTTGCATCGGTCTCCTTCGACTAGTGTGAGTCAGGCACTCAATTGATGGTGAGATCCCCGGGCCGGAGAAGCACAACAACGCTGCCAAGATCAACATCCTGCGGCTGCACGACACCAAACATGGCACCGATCTCGATAATCAACGGCCGGTGCAGTGCTCCCAGTGCCACTACTCGCCGGCTCTCGATCTAGCACAGCAGGGGCCGGTGGATGATGATCCGGAGTCTGGCGGTCGTCAGCAGACCAGCCATGTTTCGATGTCGCGGGCGATGCATCAGCATCACGGTGAGCTGATGTTTGCTGATGAGCCACTCTTTCCGCAGATGCCGTTGCCGGGTGAGCGCACCCCTGGATGAGGCCGCTGATGTATTACAGGCGACCTGTTACCAGTGTCACCCGGGTAAGAACACCCAGTGTCTGCGCGGTGCCATGGCGGCTGGCGGGGGTGGTCTGCCAGGACTGCCACGGCAACATGAAGCAGGTGGGCAATGACTTCAGCGAAGGACTGCCCGGCGGTACCGGCCTCGACCTCACCCGACGGGTACCTTGGGCCAACGAACCTCAGTGCCAGGCCTGCCACATCGGCGACGTGCTAACCATCGCCCAAGCCGACACCAGTGACTTCGAACTCGCCGTCGACGGCATCCGCCTGCGCCAGACCTATCGCAAGTCAGATGCCACAGCCGCCAACCTCCCCTTCATCAGCGCACCCGGCTCGCGTTTCGCCGAAGACCAAGGTCTCTATCGTCTGAGCAAAGGCCACGGCGGCGTGATGTGTGAAGGCTGCCACGGCAGCACTCACGCCATCTGGCCGTGCAGCCGGATGGTGATGATGTCA
>AASF01000932.1 GCA_000168735.1 Candidatus Endoriftia persephone str. Hot96_1+Hot96_2
TTTAAACGAATTCGCCCTTGATCAGATTCAGTAACATGATTCGCCCTTTAACTTTGTAGACCTGGGAGTTGCGCGCATACTCCGATCAGACGTGGAGAAAATCACGCGTATGAATAAGCGGGAATTGCTGGTGTTGGTAGAACTGGGGGGATACCCCAACTTCGTGCCACTCTATCAGCGTCACGGTTATGCGGTGGAGATGGTTAACTCGGTGCGCAAGGCGCATGCCTGGTTGAAACGGCATCGGCCGGCGGTAGTGGTGGCTGAGTTCTATTCTGATCCGCAGTTCCGCGACCGTATGAGCAACCTGGAGTCGTTGCTCGCCAGCCTGCAGCGCTATTGTGCAGATGCCAAGGTGATCGTCCTGATCGAGCCGCAGTACCGGCCGAAGCTGGAGCAGGTGATGAAACGTTATTCGATATTTGGTGTTGTCGAGTTTCCGCTCCGGGAAGAGCGACTGGAGAGTCTGCTGCTGCAGGTGGAGGGTTGAGCGTATTGTTGCAGATGCCGGGGCTGTTAAACGTAGTGTGACTGCTGAAGATCAGTGAGGTGTTTGATGGGGCTGAGTTTGTCTTAGGCACAAAAAAAGGGGCTGCGAAGCCCCTTTTTCGGCGCGGTATGCTGGAGGCTTAGTAGCCGCCCTTGCGCTTGGTCTCGGGCAGTCCTGCGACCTTGCTGGCCTGCTTAGCGGGACCTTTCGG
>AASF01000931.1 GCA_000168735.1 Candidatus Endoriftia persephone str. Hot96_1+Hot96_2
TCGCCCTTGATCACCAAGGGCGATCGCTCCGGTGTGGAGTGGGCAGACCAACATCATGAAGATCATGCGGGTCGGCGAACACATGCGCTATCGGGGTGATTGAGCAGAGCACGAACTCCAAGAAAGAATTTAAAGCTCCGGAACGACAGGCTGTTGCTAGCTTCTGTTCCGGCGATCCAATGGACGGTTTTTTTGGTTTTGACACTACAGATTAGGAGGCAATCATGGCCCTGATTTCCCTGCGCCAGCTTCTCGACCACGCTGCCGAGAACGGCTACGGACTTCCGGCGTTTAACGTCAACAACATGGAACAGGTACACGCTATCATGCAGGCCGCTGATGCGGTTGACAGCCCCTGTTATCCTGCAGGGGGCTTCTGCTTGGTGCCCGCGTTCCTACGNCCAGGTGAGCCCCCTTCCGTGCGCCCACTTGATCGAGGCGGCGATCGAGATGTATCCGCACATCCCGGTCTGCATGCACCAGGATCACGGTGCTTCCCCAGACATCTGCCTGCGTTCCATCCAGTCCGGTTTCAGCTCGGTGATGATGGACGGCTCGTTGATGTCCGACGGCAAGACCCCTTCCTCCTTTGAGTACAACGTGAATGTCACCAAACAGGTCGTGCAGATGGCGCACGCCGGCGGTGTTTCCGTCGAGGGTGAGCTGGGCTGCCTGGGCTCTCTGGAGACCGGTGAGATGGGTGAGGAAGATGGCCACGGAGCCGAGGGCAAGCTGGACATGGATCAGCTGCTGACCGGTGTTGAAGAGGCTGCGGACTTTGTCAAGCAGACCGGCGTGGATGCTCTGGCCATCGCCATCGGCACCTCCCACGGCGCCTACAAGTTCACCCAGGAGCCCACCGGTGAGATCCTGCGTATCGATCGCATCAAAGAGATCCACGCGCGCATCCCCAACACCCACCTGT
>AASF01000930.1 GCA_000168735.1 Candidatus Endoriftia persephone str. Hot96_1+Hot96_2
GCTACGATCCAGTGTTCTTTGTGCCAACGCACAACTGCAGCGCAGCGGAACTCTCCGCCGAGGTCAAAAACAGCCTCAGCCATCGCGGTCAAGCGTTGCAAAAAATGCTCAAGGAACTGAGCAAATAGTCGCTATTGGATCAGATTCGAAAAAATGCCAACGGCTCGACAAACTTCGTCTATATTTCGCTCAGGAATTAGCCGTATGATCTGCCAGGTAATTTTCATGTAACATCCACAGGCGAGTGACCAGCTAGGAGCACACAAGGAATGCAGCGATCCAACCGGACCAATCAGCGCCACCCCACCACTTTCGTCGCCACGATCACCAGCAGAGAGGGCTCTCAAAAAGATGGAGTTGCCAGAAACATCTCGACTGAAGGAATGATGCTGGAGCTCGACTCCAGACAGCTCTCCATCGGTGAGCAGATCGAAGTCAGCTTCAGCTTCCACGGGCAGCAGTGGAGCATCGCCGCCCAAGTGATGCACGCCAACACCACCGGCATGGGGATCCGGTTCAGCGCCGCCCAACCCCAGCTGGTTCGCGCCGCAACCCTCGAGATGGGGCAATCCTTCGCTCCGGTCGCGGGCCGCATTGCCCTCGCCTGAACCCCATCCAGAACACCTGGCTAGCCGTAGAACACCCCCGGCAGCCAGGTCGCCATCTCCGGCCACAAAGCGAGCAGGCCGAGCACCAACAACTGAATCAGGATAAACGGCACCACGCCTCGATAGATCGCGCCGGTACTTACTTCCGGCGGCGCCACCCCGCGCAGATAGAAGAGCGCAAAACCGAACGGCGGGGTGAGAAAAGAGGTCTGCAGGTTGATCGCGATCATCACCCCGAGCCAGACCGGATCGAGCCCCATCGCCAGCAGGATCGGCCCGACGATCGGCACCACCACGAAGGTGATCTCGATAAAATCGAGGATGAAACCGAGCAGGAACATCACCAGCATCACCAACGCCACCGCCCCCACCACGCCGCCCGGCAAATCGGTGAGGAAATCGGTCACCACCTCATCGCCCCCGAAGCCTCTGAAAACCAGTGAGAAGAGCGAGGCGCCGATAAAGATCAGGAATACCATGCTGGTCACTCGGGTGGTGCCGAGCATCACCGCACGCAAGGTCTCACGATTCAGCTGCCCCTGACTCAGCGCCAGCAGCATCGCCCCGACCGCCCCCACTGAGGCCGCCTCAGTGGGCGTGGCCAACCCTCCCAGGATCGAACCCAGCACCGCAAAGATCAGCAGTAACGGTGGCAACAGCACCTTCACCACCCGCCGCCAGAGCCGCCCCAGTTCCTGCTCCCGTTCCTCTTCTGGAAGAGCCGGCACCGCAGCGGGTCTGAACACGGCAACACCACCGATATAGAGCAGATAGAGCACCACCAGCAGCAGCCCCGGGATCAGCGCGCCGACAAACAGATCCCCCACCGAGACGGTATCTGGCGAGAAGATGCCCATGTCGAGCTGCGCCTGCTGATAGGCGGCAGAGAGCACATCGCCGAGTAG
>AASF01000929.1 GCA_000168735.1 Candidatus Endoriftia persephone str. Hot96_1+Hot96_2
ACGAATTCGCCCTGATCCGCAACCGCCACTGTAGAAGCCATCCCCGACACCCTCGAGAAAAAACCAGCCAGCCTCTGCCGCTGCAGCGACACCGATCAGTGGCAGCCTCCACGACATTTGCTGGCTGCCCATCTGCCCGGGAAGATCGCCGATTCCGATCTATAACGCGGGGGAGACCAAGCCAGAGCGGACTGACACGACCAAACTCTAGCCACGCACTCAGCGCCTTTGGCGGCGTCGCCGCTCTCACCAGGGCAACAAAAGCCTCCCGCGCCGCCTCATCATAAAGATCCGCCTTGTTTGCCAGCAGCAGATCCGCCAGCTGCAACTGATCGATAAAGGTCTCATGGGTGGTATAACGGGGATCTGTGAGCTTTCGCGCATCCACCAGCCCGAGCGTCGCCCGCAACTCAAGCAGCTCGTCAAAAGGTGGCCGTAGCAATGACTGCAGAATCTGCTGCGGATGACCCAGCCCGGTGGGCTCGATTAGCAACCGGTCAGGTCGCGCCTCACGGATCAGACGGTTAAGCCCCACCTGCATCGCCGCCCCTGCGACACAACAGATGCACCCTCCCGCCACCTCGGCCACCGCCACCCCCTGCTGCTCCAGCAGAGCACCATCGACACCGACCTGGCCAAACTCATTCACCAACACCGCCCAACGCTCACCGTCAGGGCGATGCGCCAACAAATGGCAGATCGCGGTGGTCTTGCCGACACCAAGAAAACCGAGAATCAGATTGGTAGGGATATTTCGAAGCGCCACTGCCACTTCCGGGATCAAACATTATGCGAGCAGCGATTTTTAACACGATCTCCCCCAGCTCCCAACCGACTGACCTCGCTTTGCGCCCCCGCCGCTCTCCAGTTATGGTAGCGCCTGTTTCACTCACGGACCCCCATATGGCCAGATCCGCACCCGATGCGCTGCTGTTGATCGCCCCCGGCTGCGCCCACTGCCCCAGCGTGCTGCAGGAGCTCTCGGCCCTCGTCAAAGAGGGAAAACTGGGCCGCCTGGAGGTGGTCAACATCGTCGAACACCCGGAAGTGGCCCAGCAGGTCGGCACCACGCAGCGTGTCGCTGGACCCGCATCGGGCCCTTCGAGCTCGAGGGCAACCAGAGCCAAGGGGAGCTGGAAGGT
>AASF01000928.1 GCA_000168735.1 Candidatus Endoriftia persephone str. Hot96_1+Hot96_2
ATCGCCTTAGCTTTGCCACAATTGATTTTTTAGGCCCACGCCTAGGTTTCCAAACCTCTTCGGTCTTATCGGCCAGTGATCGGACAAGCCGTCTACTAATCGACTCAGGGCTACCTGTAATTAGGACAGTACAATAACCTTCGCTGCCGCGAGTTACTGAGGTGAATCGATTCCGCAATTCTTTCTGGTTATTACGTTTTAACGTATTCTTTGCGGCTTGGGTTGCCGTGTCTAATGAAGCTCCTAATAAATGCGCTAGAAAAACAGCAAACGAAGATTTTCCTGATCCATATGGTCCTACCAATGACCAAGCCCGTGGGCTTTCATCCACTTTTAATGCATCAGCCATGCGTTCAAGTGTACGCAGCGCCCTGGAAGTCGGAATATAAGC
>AASF01000927.1 GCA_000168735.1 Candidatus Endoriftia persephone str. Hot96_1+Hot96_2
CGCCTTAGCTTGGTTGTCGACAAAGAAGATCAAGAGTTAATTGAGAGTTCGTTAAATTTTAGTTATGAGCGTGATTTGCAGTCCGCCTTAATATCTGAAGTGACCAGTCACTTTGATGGGTGCAAGATATTTGGAAAAGGACTGGAAGGCATTGAATATTTAATAGGCGGAAAGAGAATTGATGTTCTTTTAGAGCACGAAACGAATAATGAGTTGATTGCGATCGAATTAAAAGTGGGGAAGGCGGATTTTAAGGTGTTTGGTCAAATATCTATGTATATTGGCCTTCTATCTGAAAAATTTCCAGAGAAAACCATTAAAGGTGTTGTTATTGCTGGGTCAATTGATGATTCACTTGTTAGTGCTTGTTCAATTACAGATAAGATTAGCCTTAAAACCTATCGCATGAAGCTAAAGTTAGAAGATTTATGATTCTTAGCCACGGACACTCACTGCCTTAGAGATACCCTATTGAGGAGGAATCATGAAATATATCTGGGCATTCATCGTTAATATTGTTGTTGCCATTATTAATTTTAAAATGGGGCCTAATGGGTGGTTGTTGCTTGCAAATATCATTATTTTTCTGGCTCTTTTAGCTATGTTCTCGGACAGCATATCTGATATGGCGATACGCTCGGTAGGCCGTAGTTTTAGAGATGAGGACTAATATTCAGATCTGGTGGTGTAAGT
>AASF01000926.1 GCA_000168735.1 Candidatus Endoriftia persephone str. Hot96_1+Hot96_2
TAGCGGCGGAATCGCCTGATCAGCTGATCCTCGACAACGTTACCACGGTGATTGTGTTCGCCCCGTTGACGGTGCTGATCTGCCGCCTGCTCAAGCTCAACCCGATGCCCTACCTGATGGCCGAAGCGATGCTCTCCAATATTGGTGGCGCCTCGACCCTGGTGGGTGATCCGCCCAACATCATGATCGGCAGTGCCGGTGGGCTCAACTTCAGCCAGTTTCTGCTGCACATGGGGCCGCCGATTCTGTTTGTCTGGCTCGGTACGGTGGGACTGCTGCTATTTCTGTTCCGCGAACAGCTGCGTCCCGGCGGCATCCAGGCGCGTGAGCTGGTAGAGACCCACGCGATCAAAGACCCACTGGCGCTGAAGAAGATCCTCTCGGTGCTGGCGCTGGTGATCCTGCTCTTTTTCGTCCACCATCACTTCCACTTCTACCCCGCCTATGTTGCCTTCATCGGCCTGGCGCTGGCGCTGCTGCTGTTTGGCCCGGAGCCAGAGGCGCTGTTCGGCGAGGTCAACTGGTCGGTACTGATTTTCTTCTTGCGGGCTCTTCATCATCGTTGGCGGGGTCGAAGGCCTCCGGCCTGCTCGACCTGCTTGGGTACCTGGCTGGCCGGGCTCGCCAGCCAGCCGGGTAGACTGCTGCTGGCCGGGTTGCTACTGATGTGGGCAGCGGCAGCGCTGAGTGCGGTGGTGGACAACATCCCCTTCACCGTCACCATGATCCCGATCATCCTTGGTTTGGAGAGCCACGGTGTCAACATCACCCCGCTTTGGTGGGCGTTGGCGATCGGCGTCGGTCTGGGCGGCAACGGCACCCACATCGGCGCCACTGCCAACCTGATTGCGGTCAGCGAATCGGAGAAGTGCGGTATCGACAGCGCCCGTATCTCCCCCGCCCAGTGGATGCGCATCGGCATCCCTATTACCCTCTTTAGCCTGCTGCTGGCAAGCGTCTTCTACACGCTCTTTTTCGAGCTTTTTGAGGGTTAATCGCGCGTTTCTCCAGCTGGGTAGACCCAACCCACACTTTCTTCGGAACAATTATGCCGCCATTATTCTTGATTAAATTACTTGGTTATCTATACCTAAGTAGTAACGATACGAGGATGATAATTATGCATATTCGAACCACCACAGATCCAATCACCCTGCATGAGGTGCG
>AASF01000925.1 GCA_000168735.1 Candidatus Endoriftia persephone str. Hot96_1+Hot96_2
GATCAATCTGCTGCTGGTACCCTGGTTCAGCTTCGTGCTGGTGCCGGGGCTCCTGCTCGGCGTGTTGTTGTTGCTCTATCCGGCAGCAGCGGTGGTCTGGTTTGAGCTGCTCGCAGAGGCGGCCCGTCTTACTTTGTGGCTGCTGGCAAGAGTTGCAGAGTTGCCATTCGCCGCGATCAGCTTTCCCCAGCCTGGGGTGATGCTGATTGTCGTCTCGTTGTTGGCGTGTGCGTTGCTGATGCTGCCGAGAGGCGTGCCCGGCAGTTTGCCTGCGGTTGTGATACTGGCTGGATTGCTGCTGAATCAGCCCGAACGGCCGGCCACCGGGCGGTTTTGGTTTACTCTGCTCGATGTGGGCCAGGGATTGGCCGCTGTGGTAGAAACCAGCCACCACCTGATGATCTATGATACCGGTGCCGCCTATCGCTCCGGTTTCAATATGGCTGACTCGGCACTGCTGCCCTATCTGCGTAGCCGTGGCTGGCAGCGGGTGGATCTGCTGATCGCCAGCAATAACGATAATGATC
>AASF01000924.1 GCA_000168735.1 Candidatus Endoriftia persephone str. Hot96_1+Hot96_2
TTAACGAATTCGCCCTTGATCAAGTCATGCAGTCGTTCGCAATAGCCAGCTATCCCCGACAGGGGTGTAGGGGAGGCGCGTGAGCAGGGGAGCGGTAGCTTTACGTGTGATTTGTGCCTTGAATCTGAATATTCTGAATCACAATCGACTTCGTCCAGACTAAATCAGAGGCTCCCAAGGGTAAGTCATTTATTGAACGACTCGCGAATATTTTTAATCAGATCTGCATCAATCTGTCCTTCAAATATCCGGCGATATGCTTCAGCACGCTCTTTGTTTAGCTTTGTAAGCGCCCAAGAAGCGGCACCTTGTTTTCGGAGCAGGTGCTGCCGCAGACTTTCTCCTGACCGATCACCACACAGGAGAGAGCATGACGACTTCCAACTCCAACGACAGTAGCCTGTACTGGCAACAGCATGTGGCCGCCTGGCAAGACTCAGGCCTGACGCAGAGGGCCTACTGCGCCCAACGGTGGCTCAGTTACCCGAGCTTCGGCTACTGGGCGCGCAAGTTGCGCCGCACAGATAAGCCGATGGTGCAACCCAGGGGCGAAGGGGGCTTCGTACCGGTCACCCTCGCAGCACCGGTGGGCTCTGGCCTGAGCCTGGTGCTACCCGACGGCCTGGAGATCCGCGGCATCGGGCCAGACAATGTCTCGATGGTCCGGCAATTGCTGGGGTGCCTGGCATGAGTCTAGCGGCTGCGTCCGGTCCATCCCTTGGGCAAATGCCAGGGCAGCGTCCAGCTACTGGCCTGGCTCCTGGTGGCCAAATATGCCGATGCCCTGCCGCTGTACCGGCTCGAGGGCATCCTCAAAGGACAGCCTGACCTACAAGGCCATGCAATACACCCTGACCCAGTGGGAACGGCTGACAGGCTACTGCGCAGATGGACGGCTGACTATCAGCAACGCCCTGGCGGAGAATGCCATCCGACCCTTTGCCATCGGCTGCCTCGAGCCCTTCGCCTACCTGCACTACGTGTTGCAGGATATCGGGGCGGCGGAGACA
>AASF01000923.1 GCA_000168735.1 Candidatus Endoriftia persephone str. Hot96_1+Hot96_2
CCCTTGATCAAGGCTGAACTAGTGGCCCGCATGATGCAGCAACGTTTTATTCAGCCAGCCGGGGATGTTGATCTCGACCTGCATGGCGTACGAGTTGAGCAGGGCCGTCCCAACGACCGTAACCGGCACCATCCGCTGGCAAAGTGCAGGCGTCAAAAGCCCCGTCACGGCCGCGATCGGCTCCATCGAGTTCAACATCAGTTCCACCGACGGAGACATCAAAACCACCATCCGGGATCTTGGGGGGCCCTTGAGTGTCAAAGGCAACGCAGCACTCAATGCCGACGGCAACTACCAGATATCGGTCCGCATGCTACCCAAGGGTTCCGCCGACCCCGGCCTGGTACAGGCAATCCGGGCGCTGGGCCAGCAAGACGGCAGCGGCGGCGTCAATATAAAATACAGCGGTCAGCTCTAGTGGAGCCTCTGAACGAATCATGAACTCGCATCTTGGGTCCAAAATCTGCCGCTTTTTCGTTGTTAATCTCGACAACCGCTCCATGCGTGGCTCTACCTCCTGCATCCATGCTGTCGGTCGCAATAGCTGGCAAGTGTCGCGGTGACAGGATGTCGTTGAGCGACGATGCGATTAACACCTCAAAGTGACAAATTTTTACCTCCAATCTGTTTTGTCCAGATTCATTCAGAGAAATCCAGAAATGCGTAACTGCTCCATACTTAACCGCGACCGTCATCCCATCC
>AASF01000922.1 GCA_000168735.1 Candidatus Endoriftia persephone str. Hot96_1+Hot96_2
GATCCTTTGGGGATGGATTGAGTTGTAATTATAACTCAACCCCCAGCTACCCTTCTCAGCGTCCAGGGNCAGGCTGGGGCGGCCTAGGTCTACCGTATTCCAACTGGGCAGTGATCTTCAGCCCGCCGCTCGTCGCGCCGGTGAGGATCACTGGGATCGGCTGGCTCTCGCCCTTGAAGCCGATGGTCAGCTCTACCTTCAACTCGTCGGGACGGTTGCTGACCAGCGCCTCCTGTACAGTATCGGCCACCGCGCTGATCTGGTTGCGCAGCAGACCGATGGCGCTGCTGATATTGTCGCTGAGTCCGGTGGCTTCGGCAGCCTGCCGGTAGGTCGGTGGGGGCGGCCCCGCTGCCCGGCAGGGAGAGATCACCCTGCTCCATCTCCACCATGATGAGGCGGACATCGGCCAGTCTGATCGGGGCGATCTTTTCCATTCCTAACTCCTTTTTGTGGATTCGGTGCCGATAATACCATCTGCGCCTGAGGAATGAAATTCCTAATGGGGGCACCGCTTGCGGTGCGAATGTTCGGGGGTGGAGGGTTCGTGCCGCCAGCGGCGTTCCTACGCAAGGATCTCCAGTGTGTTCAGACCGGGGTGACGGTGGCGATCTGCTGCCCCATCTTCAGCGGCATGCCGGATTCTAGCTCCTCCATCCACTCTGTCGCAATCTTTGCCAAACAGCAGGATCACTGTGGAGCCCCATGTTGAAGCGGGCCATCTCCTCGCCCTTCTGCAGACTGAATCG
>AASF01000921.1 GCA_000168735.1 Candidatus Endoriftia persephone str. Hot96_1+Hot96_2
TAGGGCGAATGAATTAGCGGCGCGAATCGCCCTTGATCATGGCGCGGTCCACCTATGGCGTAGCAGCAGCGGTCAATCAGGCCGGCAGCCTGCGCATGCAGTCTTATCGCATCGTTGCCACCCTCGAGTCCCGCCACATAGACCAGGAGGCGATACGCAAACAGGCCATGGAGTTCCACAGCCGCCTGGAAAGCCCACGCCTAACCAGGGTTCTGAAGGACACAGAACGCAAATCACTGCACACCATCTACCGCCAGATATCTGACCAGTGGCAAGAGGTCATGTATCCTCTGCTCTCCAGCCATTTGGATCGACTGGCCACCACCCAGACAACCGCTGAACTGGAACAGCACATTGACCAACTGCGCCGCCAGTACAGCAGCCTGGTCGATCCCTTCGTTGCGGAGATCGACCGTTTTGTCTACCTGCTGGAACAGGATGCAGAATCGCGGCTGCACAAGCTGGGACTGATCCAGGGTATCTGCCTGATGCTAACCCTGCTGGTACTTGGCAGCACCCTTTATCTGGTTCACACCGATGTCCTGGGGCCACTGCGTGAACTTCTGTTCGCAGCAGAGCGAGCGGGAAAAGGCAATTTCAGTGTTCGCGTCGGGCATATCGGCATGGATGAACTTGGCCGATTTGGGACTTGCCTTCAACAACATGGCAGCCGAACTGTCGAAAATGTACGGTAATCTGGAAAAGCGGGTATCAGAAAAAACCGCCGAACTGCAGACCAGGAATCTCTCCCTGCAACTGCTCTACAG
>AASF01000920.1 GCA_000168735.1 Candidatus Endoriftia persephone str. Hot96_1+Hot96_2
GGGGATCGTTGGCGTCGTGGAGTCGATGGGCTGGCGACGCCGCCCGTTGTGGTGGCTGCTGCTGCCCTGTCTATTGGCGCTGATCAGCTGGCTTGCCAAGCTGGAGCTGGCTGTAGAGCCCGGCCGACTACAAGGATCTGTCTCAGAGTCTGACGGCGCGGGGGGCGGCGGTGCTGGTGCAGGAGAGTCATCCACTGGGGGTGGTGACGTTGCTGGAGAACCGCCAGGTGCCGATGCGCCATGCGCCTGGTCTGAGCCTGCTGTCGCCGTTTGCGCCGCCGGGGCGTGCGGCGCTGTTTGTCGATGGGGATTTCAGCGGGGCGCTGGCTGCGCCGGATCAGCAGAGCGACTATCTGGGGTATCTCAGCTCTGCGCTTGCCTATCAGCTGGTGGCGCCAGCTCGGGTGCTGCTGGTTGGTGCAGGTGATGCGACTGGAGTAGAGCAGGCGCTGGCGCTGGGCGCGGAGCAGATCGACCTGATCGAACCCCATCCCAGGCTGTTGGCGCTGCAGCAGGCTCAGCTTGAGCACAATAGAGCATTTGCTCGGGCGGGTGAGTTTCTATCCGCGTACCTTGCGCAGCCATCTGCGCCAACCGCACACTCGTTACGATCTGATTCAGTTGACGGTAGGGGAGGGGCTGGGTGATGTGGGCGGACTGAATTCCAGCCAGGAAGAGTATCGCTACACCCTGGAGTCGTTACGTGGCTGTCTGGAGCGGCTCACGCCCAACGGTGTGGTGACCCTGACCCGTGCGCTCAATCTGCCGCCCAAGGATGGCCTGAAACTGGTGGCGGCTTTCAACCTGGCGCTGCGCCAGCTGGGCAAGTCAGAGCCGGCGCAGCATCTGGCGCTGATCCGCGGCTGGCATACACTTACCCTGGTGGTTGCGCTTGAGCCCTTGAGTGGTGCGCAGTGGCAGGCGGTGCGGCGCTTCAGTTCGCGAACGGATGTCCGATCCTGGTCTATCTCTCCGATCTCGGCCCGGAGGAGG
>AASF01000919.1 GCA_000168735.1 Candidatus Endoriftia persephone str. Hot96_1+Hot96_2
TGATCATACTGCCCACAGCGGCCCGGTCGGTAGTGGCGAGCACCTGTACCACATCCGCCGGCAGACCCGCCTTCTCCAGACCCCGGTGGATGCTGGCGGCGATGGCCTGGTTGGAGTGAAAGGCCTCGGTGCCGCCTCGCAGCACCGTGGCATTACCCGACTTGAGGCAGAGTGCAGCGGCGTCGGCAGTGACGTTGGGGCGCGACTCGTAGATGATGCCGACAACCCCGAGCGGAACCCGCATCCGTCCCACCTGGATGCCCGCTGGGGCGGTAGTTCATATCGAAGATCTCGCCGATAGGATCGGGCAGCGCGGCGATCTGGCGTAGCCCTTCGATCATCGAATCAATGCGCGCTGGGGTCAGCTCCAGGCGATCCAACAGCGCAGCATCCAGTCCCTTGGCGGTCCCCGCTTCCAGATCCTTCCTGTTCTCCACCATCAAGGCGTCTCGACTGGCATCCAGCTCGTCGGCAATGGCGTTGAGAGCGGCGTTCTTCTCAGCGGTGGAGGCGGCAGCCAAACGACGGGAGGCGGTGCGGGCTTTGCCACCCAGTTCATTCATATAGGCGGCAACATCGGTGATCTTGGTCATCATCGGTACTCTGCGAGAGGAAAGAGACAGATTCTACCAGAATGGGCAGTGGAGTTGGCCCACAGCTCCCGGCTCGGTCAGCGAGCTGGGCCCAACTTATTCTAATGGTGTCTCCGTCTG
>AASF01000918.1 GCA_000168735.1 Candidatus Endoriftia persephone str. Hot96_1+Hot96_2
GATCATATGACTGATTTTATGAAGCACGCTACGAAAGGGGAAACAGACTATGAGTATAAGATCGACATCTTTATGCGTGTAGTAAAACTCATCCACCCAATTGGAAGAATTGCTCTAAGTGGAAGAAATGGCCAATTTTCTACGAGCTTATATGATGGGGTTTTCAACGGGGTTGCTGCAAATATAGATAATTATGAAAAATCGGGTGTTGAAGACCTCAAATCAGTAATTGATAATTTGAAAAATGATGAAGAATTTAGAAAGGTGTCAGGTGTTGCGTCAAATTATAAAGAGAGAGTGAAAAAGCGCATCACTCGGGCGATAAAGATATTTTCGTGATATGAGCAACTTAGAGGAACTACTAACATCAGAGTTCAATATGCTTCAGGGTAAGATGTATAAATGTAAAACAATACATACTAGATACCGAATGCGTAAAGAGCATATAGATTTCTTACTCAAGCAATCGATCCTTAGTATTTATGCTGAGTGGGAGGGGTTTGTTAAGAAAGTTATCTCTTTGTATTTGCAAGAAATAAATAAAGAGAGGTTGACGTATAACTGTTTGCATGAAAACTACATATCCTATCAAACAGATCAGCTAGTTAAATTTAAGTCCCCTAAAATAAACTTTGGTGCTGTTAAAAAGATAACAAAAAACCTATATTCAATGTATCAAGGTGAAGTTGTTTTTAGTACAAATGTGAATACCGAGTCAAATGCGAATTTAAAAATTGTAAATTCTATTCTGGAAAAGC
>AASF01000917.1 GCA_000168735.1 Candidatus Endoriftia persephone str. Hot96_1+Hot96_2
CCTTGATCAAAGGCGTAGGAGCACTGCTTGCAGTGCGAAGCAAGCATCCGCTGGCACCCCCAGCATCGCGCCGCTAGCGGCGCTCCTACAGGCCCATTTCGAGATCACTCCAGCGGCAGACTCTGCATCGCCAGATAGCCGGGCCGCCCCGTCACCTCACCCCAGCCGACCTGATGGCGCGGCAGCTTTTCCCGATCGAGGGCATCATAGAGCTCCCCCAGTCGTCACGGGGTTCATCAGCTAGAGGCCTTTCCACATCACCAGCAGCTTCTCCATCAGCGACAGCTGGCTCAGCCCCTCGCACTCGGCCCGCAACGAATAGATGTGCCCATTGGGCAGCAGGTGACGACTCTCGGAGGAAGATGAACTCGTGCAGATTATCCAGACTGATGCCGGGCTGGCCGATCAACTCATCGGCGGTCGGCAGGGTGGTGGGCAAGCTGCACAACCCCGCTCTCCAACCCCCTGCAGCAACCCGTGNCNAGNGCAAACGGCCCGAAAGCCNGGCCCNCCGCGTGTCACTGGCAAAGCGCAAGCCCTGCCCGGCTTGCCACGCCAGCAGATGGGGATTGAGCTGCCAGCCCGGCGCGGCGCTGATCTGTGCCGCCTCACCCGTGATGTCTCGCAACACCTTGGCGGCACGATCCATCTGCTGCCGGGTCCAGCCAGCATCCGCATCGGCGGCATCCGCCAGCCACGCCAAGCGGTCATCACAGGCGATAACCAACTCATGCCCCGGCGCAGAGACAGAACGG
>AASF01000916.1 GCA_000168735.1 Candidatus Endoriftia persephone str. Hot96_1+Hot96_2
GTCGTTTTGAGGTGAGGCTGGCAAGAAAATCTTCAAACTCAGCATAGCCACGATTGTGCCAGTGGAACTGCACCCCCAGGCGCTCCATCCAGCCCAGTCCATCGAGTGCCTTCCGGTCCGCATCCTGCAGAAACAGCAAATGGACGGATGATCTGCCGCCCCGCTCTGCCAGCTCCACGAGCTTATCTGCCAGTCTCCTGCGCACCATATCCGCATCGCACTCAGCGGAGATCAGCAGGCGCTGACCGCCAGTCGGTGTATAGGGGATGGCGCCCAGAAGTATCGGAAAATAGCGCCGGCCACTGCGCTGGTAGGCATCGGCCCAAGCGTGATCAAAGACAAACTCACCATAGGAGTTCTGCTTCAGATAGAGCGGAGCAGCGCCGATCAGTGCATCCCCCATCCCAAAGCGCCAGATGCGCGGGTTGCCAACCAAACTCGGGGGCCGACACAGCCATGTGTGCTCCAGCGCCGCCAGAAAACTCATTGCCGCAGAAAGGGGTTGTTGTCCTCTACCAGCGTATTCCAGGCATCCACCGGGATCTGGTCGATCGAGGCATGGCTGTCGATCTGCAGGCTCATTTCCCTTTCCCATAAAATCCGCGGGTGAGCAACGTGCTATCAAATTTTGCCGCCACCTCGTCCAGGGTCTTAAAAACCTGCTTACGTCGCTGGCGGACCATCTGACGCTCCGGCGTCGCCTCGAACAGATCCTCGCTCTGCGGACCATGCTCGAAGTCACTCAGGCCGACACCGATCAGGCGCACCGGCCTGCCTACCAGTTGACTCTCCTGATAGAGCTGCCAGGCGGTAGCAAAGATCAGGTCATCGGTGTCCACCGGAATCACCAGACGCCGCTGCCGAGTGTGGGTTTCAAAACCTGCTAGGCGCAGCTTCAGAGTTACTACCTGCCCCGACAACCCCTTATAGCGAGCCAACCGCCCTACCTCTGCCGATAGCCGCTGGAGTCGTGATCGCAGCAGCGACTGCTGACGCACATCCTCAGCAAAG
>AASF01000915.1 GCA_000168735.1 Candidatus Endoriftia persephone str. Hot96_1+Hot96_2
CCCTTGATCAAGTCGGTCGATAACTCCGTCACTATCCTAGATCCAGCTCGCAACCTCTATTGTCGACCATAAAACCCGCTGCCTGGTGCCCGGACACTGGTCAGACTCGTCGGCCACGCCATCCTTGTCGGTGTCGATCACGATCGGCA
The DNA here is from genome assembly GCA_000168735.1 of Candidatus Endoriftia persephone str. Hot96_1+Hot96_2. Lineage (GTDB taxonomy): Bacteria > Pseudomonadota > Gammaproteobacteria > Chromatiales > Chromatiaceae > Endoriftia > Endoriftia persephonae. Next base: position 150 of record AASF01000915.1, read on the forward strand.
CCTGGGGCGGCAATATGCGTTCACAGCCGTCGGGGGTGACCTCTCTGCCGGCGGCCGTGTTCGGGCATTGATCGAGGCGGTCGATCACGCTGTCCCGCATCCTGGTCTGTTTCGCAGCCGTGGCTGTCGACCCGGGCGCTGGCAGGGGTGTTGGGGCACTGATCGAGATGATCCACCACCTGATCCTGATCCCGATCGGTCTCGCAACCTCTGAGATCGACGCTGAGCTCGCTCGGGGTGGCTGGGCAGTCGTCCTGGCTGTTGACCACGCCGTCATTGTCGCTGTCCACCTCACAACCGTTCGGCTTCACTTGCGCGCCCTGGGGGGTGGCCGGGCAGCGGTCGAGTGCGTCCGGGATCAGATCGCCATCGTTGTCGAGGCGGCAGCCGTCGGTGTCCACCACCGCGCCCTCAGGCGTATTGCGGCACTTGTCGTGGCTGTCGTCAATGCCCGTCGCCATCGGTGTCGAGGGCGCAACCGAGATTGTTGACCAGGATGCCCGAGGCGGTTTTGGGGCAGTGGTCCAAGTTGTCGACAATGCCGTCCTGGTCGCTGTCGCTGAGCCGGTAGCGGATGGTGAAGAC
>AASF01000914.1 GCA_000168735.1 Candidatus Endoriftia persephone str. Hot96_1+Hot96_2
CTTGATCCGATGTATCTGCTACTTCGGGAAGGAAAAATCGAGGAGTTCAACCGACGCCGGGAAGAGGGACAAAGCTGCGATCTGCGCCATGCAGACCTGCGCGGACTCGACCTGCGCGACCTGAAGGCCGCTGGACTCGACCTCGGCAACAGCTATCTGCGCCAGACCGATCTGCGCGGGCTCAACCTCCAAGAGACCAATCTGGAAGGTGCCAGCATCAACGGCGCCAAGATCAGCGGCACTTTCTTCCCCAAGGCACTCTCTGCCGAGGAGATCACCCTGTCACTGGTGCATGGTATACGCCTGCGATACCGCTGAGGCAGGCGGGGTGCTCCTTAGGGGGTATCCAGCTGAGCAAGGATGTTGCGGGCAACCCGGCGCTGATCGGCATCACCCTCTTCGAGAATCTCGTAGAGCAGATCGCGCGCAGCCTCTACCTCACCCTGATCCCTCAGCTCCTGCACCTTGCGCAACTTTTCCTCAACCTGCGCCTCCGCACCCTCGATCGCATCCAGCTCCGCTTCCATCTCATCGTCGGTGAGCGGCACAAAACGATCCGGATCGGTGTAGTCGTTGGCCGGGTCGATCTCACTGCCCATCGCCGGAGCTTCCGGTTCCTCAGCTACCGGAGCCTCATTTGCAGAG
>AASF01000913.1 GCA_000168735.1 Candidatus Endoriftia persephone str. Hot96_1+Hot96_2
TTAAACGAATTCGCCCTTGATCACCAGCTGGCGAGCGGCGTTGAGGCTAGTCTCCGGCTCCCGGATCTCCATGCAGCCCACATCAACGTTCCGTTTGACCAGTTTTTGCCGCAGGATATCCCGCATCTGCTGCAGCTGAAACTCCTGCTCGGCGCGTAGTGTGATCTCGGAGTCATTCTGTTCGAAACTGGCATCCACCTTTTTGAAGTCGAATCGGGTGCTGACCTCCCGATTGGCCTGATCCACGGCGTTACGGACCTCCTGCAGATCCACCTCAGAGACAATATCGAATGAAGACATATTCACCTCCCCGCAAAGCTGAATGTAATAATCGCGGGAATGTAGCACAGTTCCCGCTGCACATCAGGCATTGACAGGACCCATGCAGCATCCGCTTCAGGCTCGCGGATGGTGTTTGGCATGGAGAGCTTTCAACCGCTGCCGCGCCACATGAGTATAGATCTGGGTGGTGGAGAGATCGCTGTGGCCAAGCAGCAGCTGCACCACGCGCAGATCTGCACCGTGATTCAACAGATGGGTGGCAAAGGCGTGGCGCAGGGTATGGGGTGAGATTGGTTTGTCGATGTCCGCCTGCCGGGCATGGCGCTTGATC
>AASF01000912.1 GCA_000168735.1 Candidatus Endoriftia persephone str. Hot96_1+Hot96_2
GATCAGGCCGATCTGGTGGAACAGGCGGTGGAGACCGTCAGCCGGGCGCTCACCGAGGCCTTCATGCTCATCGTGGTGGTACTGGTGCTATTTCTTCTGAATATCCGCGCCACCCTGCTGGTGCTGATCTCGGTGCCACTATCGGTCGGGCTGGCCCTGACCGCCATGAGCTACTGGGGCCTCTCGGCCAACCTGATGTCCTTGGGCGGCCTGGCCATCGCCATCGGCATGATGGTGGACGGCTCGGTGGTGATGATGGAGAACATCTTCAAGCACCTCACTCACCCGGACCAGGAGCACCTGGAAAAGATCGAGAAAGAGGTAGCACCGGGTGATCTTGATCCCTACGACGCTGCCCAGGACCACCACGGCATCCCCCTGCGCATCCAGCAGGCAGCTCGCTGAGGTGGGCAGGCCAGTCTTCTATGCCGTGATCATTATCATCGTGGTTTTTGCCCA
>AASF01000911.1 GCA_000168735.1 Candidatus Endoriftia persephone str. Hot96_1+Hot96_2
ACCTTGATCCTCGATGGCGATGCTCAGCTTCTTCCCGGCGCGCTTCCGCCATGTCGGCCAGCGAGGTGCATCGAGCCCTTTCCGCAGCGGTTTCAGCAGCTCGGGCAGCTGCGCTTCGGGGGAGATGTAGCCCTTGAAGGCGACCGGCTGGCTCAGGCCGGCGAAGATATCGCCGCCGCCCTGGTAGGCGTAGAGCACCTTCTTCAGCGCCTGGGTCAGGTCATACTCTGGATTGCGCAGCTCCACATCCAGATCGGTCTCGCTCTGCACCTTCACGTCGATCAGATCGCGGAAGCCGAGCACCTCGTACTGGTCCCCATACTGCACCAGGATGTTGAAGTAGGAGTTGACCACCGAGGCCTGGTACTTGCTGGCGAACTGGAACGGCACCGGCTTGATGTCGTACTTCTCGTTGGCTTCGCGCTCCAGCTCGGGATGCTCCAGGGGGTCGATGAACTCTACCCGCACCCGGCCCTCGCCGGCCACCGCGTACTCCGCCAACAGATCCCGCAGCCGCGGCACCAGGGGCGCCAGCAGGGGGTGGGTCTGGGCGCTGAAGTAGCCGCGGATCAGCAGTGGCTCCTGCAACTGGGCGAGGTAGCTACGGGTAGCGTCGGAGATCGAATAGAGCTGGCCATCGGTCAGGTCGGTGCGCACTGCCGAGACCGGCGCCAGCCAGAAGTTGGCAGCCAGGAAGTTGGCCGCCAGCAGGCCGGTCAGCCAGCCCCAGCGGCGGTGGTTGGGGT
>AASF01000910.1 GCA_000168735.1 Candidatus Endoriftia persephone str. Hot96_1+Hot96_2
TAAGGGACTACTCTGCATTTTAACGAATCGCCCTTGATCAGCACGAAGCGCAGCTCGTCGCCCAGCTTGTCGAGCTGCGGCCTTTAGCTGATCGTCACAGTAGAGGTCGATCTCCGCATCTAGGGAGGCGTTACCATCGGCGCGGAACGGTTCCAGCGCCTTGCCCACCGCGTTGCGCGCCGCGATCACCTGGCCCCAGAAGGCGCGGTCAAAACTGTCACCGGCATCCAGCGCAAACAGCCCCTCGTACCAGCCCTCCAGGAACACACTCTCGCCGCGCTCGCCGGGCATGTGCGCCCAGACCTCGTCGGCGGTGAAGCTGAGGATCGGCGCCAGCCAGCGCACCATCGCCTCAACGATGTGATACATGGCGGTCTGGCAGGAGCGGCGCGGCAGGCTATCTGCCTGAGTGGTGTACTGGCGATCCTTGATC
>AASF01000909.1 GCA_000168735.1 Candidatus Endoriftia persephone str. Hot96_1+Hot96_2
CCCTGATCAACCGACTGGAAAAACTGCGCAAGGGCGACCTGCAGGTTACCTACTGAGCCCCGAGCGCCGGAAACAACATGGCCAACGGCATCCCCTACAGCGAAGCGCTCAAGCGCTACACACCACTCAAATTACCGCGACCCGTCGACAGACAGGACCCCAAGCCAGGATCTGCTGCGTGAGTTCCACCCATACCACACCGAAGGCTCGATGTGTCAAACTGCATGTCTGGCCCCAACAAGGTGCAACACATGCCACCATCAGCTGGGCCCAGATGCTTGCAGTCGGATGCGCGTATCGACGAGGCCGATCTGGCCGGTGCCAACATCTGCGAGACCGATGTACTGGTGATCGGCGGTGGCGGCGCTGGCTGTGCCGCTGCACTTGAGGCCTCACGCAGCGGCGCCAAAGTGACACTGGGCGACCAAGCTGCGGCCTCGGGCGACAGCAACACGGTGATGGCGGAAGGCGGCATCCAGGCCTCGGTGGAGAAGGGCGATACCCCGCAAATGCACTTCGATGACACCCTCAAGGGTGGCCACCACTATGTCGACCGCGAGCTGGCGGCGCAGATGGTGCTGGACGGCCCGGAAGTGATCCGCTGGCTGATCCAACAGGGCATGCAGTTCGACCTGGACAAGTACGGCGAGCTGCTGACCCGCCGCGCCGGCGGCACCTCGGCGCCACGGGTGGTCTACTATCGCGACTACACCGGCCTGGAGATGATGCGGGTACTACGCGAGGCGGTCAGCAACAGCCCAGTCGAGGTAAGAGACTACAACCCGGCGGTGGAGCTGCTCTCCAACGAACATGGCGAGTGTGCTGGCGCGGTGCTCTCCTCCCCTGAAGAACTGCCGCTACACCGTGGTGAAACCAAAGCCGGTGATCCTCGCCAGCGGCGGTATCGGCCGTATGCACCTTAACGGCTTTCCCACCTCCAACCACTTCGGCGCCACCGGCGACGGCCTGGTGCTCGCCTACCGCCTCGGCGCGAAGCTGCGTGACCTCGACTCGTTCCAGTACCACCCGTCGGGGCTCAGCCTTTCCACAGCACCTCGCCGGCACCCTG
>AASF01000908.1 GCA_000168735.1 Candidatus Endoriftia persephone str. Hot96_1+Hot96_2
AACGAATTCGCCTTGATCATCATCGCGCTGAATCAGATCCTCACCGGTCTCGTCATCCTTGCCCTCCACCTTGGGCGGATTGAAGGTGACGTGGTAGGTGCGACCGGAGGGCGAGATGCACCCGACGACCGGACATGCGCTTGATGATCTCCTCATCGGGCACATCGATCTCCACCACCGCGTCGATCGGCACACCAGCCTCTTTCAGCGCTTCTGCCTGGGGAATGGTGCGGGGGAATCCATCGAACAGGTAGCCGTTGGGCGCAATCGTCCTGGGGCAATGCGCTCTTTCACCATGCCCATGATGATATCGTCAGAGACCAGACCACCCTCATCCATGATCTTCTTCGCCGGCTTGGCCCAGGTCGGGTGGCCCTGGTTTAACGTGAAGCACGCAACATGTCACCAGTGGAGATCTGGGGAATGCTGTACTTCTCTTTGATGTAGTTTGCCTGGGTACCCTTGGCCCGCACCGGGGGCGACCAACAGAATCACGCGCATGTTCATCACTCCTTAATCTGGTGTAACACTCTTTTCATACCACTCGAGTCTGACACACTATGGCGCAAGCGGACTATTCGAGGCTATCAATGGGCGGATATAGCGACCTTATGCGTCACATCACTAGCCTTTCCCTGCCCCCAATGAGCGATCATCTCGATCCGCTCCTGGGTCATCGGGTGAGTGGAGAGATAGCTCAGCGCTCCACTCTCCTCCCCCCCATGACTCTCCCCAAGGCGTTGGAGCATCCGACCCACGTGTTGGCGATCC
>AASF01000907.1 GCA_000168735.1 Candidatus Endoriftia persephone str. Hot96_1+Hot96_2
GCCCTACCGCGGCCTGGCATTTGCCGATTGCGAGATCCCGCTCGGCCACGGCGAGACGATGCTCTTCCCGCGCATCGAAGGCAAGGCGCTGCAGTCGCTCGATATCCAGCCCTCTGATCTGGTCTATGAGGTCGGCACCGGCAGCGGTTTTCTCACCGCCTGTCTGGCGAAGCTCGCGCGGCAGGTGGTCAGCATCGACATCCATCCCGACTTCACCGAGCAGGCAGCCGCCCGCCTCGACGAGATGGGCATCCACAACGTCTCGCTGAGCACCGGCAATGCGCTGCAGACCCCGTCGATCAAAGGTCCGTTTGACGCCATCCTGGTCTCCGGCTCGGTCCCCACCAGTGAGCAGGCAGAGATCTTCCGCTCCCAGCTGAAGCCCGGCGGACGTTTGTTTATCGCGGTCGGTGAGGCACCGGTAATGGAGCTGCTGCTAATTACCCGAGAATCGGAGCGCGCGTTCCGTGAAGAGGCTATCCTCGAGACTGAACTGAAGGCGTTGCAGGGAGCCGCGCCAGCGAAGTCATTTGAGTTCTGAAGCCAAGCGCCGGGAGCCGATTCTCTGGCGCATTGCGCCTGACCCTTTCGACAAAACGAGATGCGCGATGAATCTGCACAAAGTAAGACTACCGCTTGCCCATGCAAAAAGCTCCCAGTTGCTGATCATCAATGTGCAGGAGAAGCTGGCGAAGGCGATGTACACAGCCGCATCGCGAGACGAATGCTAATCAACATCAACCGCCTGAGCCAGGCGGCCCGGATACTGGAGATCCCAGTGGTGCTCTCGGAGCACTACGCCAAGGGCCTTGGACGCACCCTGCCTGAGATCACCCAGCACCTTGCCCCCGAGGTGGATGCCAAAGACAGGCTCGCCTTCTCCTGCTGCACCGCCCCCGGGCTTCGAGGAAGAGCTTGGAGCGCGCCGGAAGAGCGTAAGCAGATCATCATCGTTGGCCTGGAATCCCACATCTGTGTGCTGCAGACGGCATCCGGGCTGCAGCAGTGGGGGTATCAGGTATTTGTGGTGGAAGACGCTATCGCCTCCCGGCTCATCCAATAACCGCCGGAACGCCATCGAACGCTTGCGTGGCGGCGAGGTCATCATCAGCAATGCGGAATCGGTCGCCTATGAGTGGCTAAGTGACCGCCGGCCACGCCCACTTCAAAGAGGTCACACAACTTTTTCGTTAGCGCCGGCCGGCGGCTAACAGCTGATCGACCTGCTGCAGCAGCCGCTGCAGCGCACCACGGTTGGCCTCCACCAGCTCCCGGCCCCGCTCACCCACCACGCTACGCTGACTGGCATCTCCCAGCCAGCTCAGCAACAGGGCGAANCAGCCGGCGACATCCTGCACTTGGCGGGGC
>AASF01000906.1 GCA_000168735.1 Candidatus Endoriftia persephone str. Hot96_1+Hot96_2
GCGTGAAATGGTACAACCCCGAGGTCTTCGATAACGGCCTCAATCAGATCGTCAACGATGTCGACGAGATCCACCTGATCAATGCCTTCACCATTGGCGACAGCTACGCCACGGTGATCGGCAACAGTGTCGGCTCGGCAGCACTCGCCGCTCCCGACAAGGTGCTGGGGGATCAGCCCAGTGGCCGCCAGGTGGCCACCCCGCAGAAGAACACCACCGTCAGCGCCGACAGCGCCACCACGGATGATCTGCACTTTGCCCTGGTCGATACGGTCAACAGCAAGGTCGTGGCGGTGACCGACGAGACCACCGATCAGGAGGTTACCACGGGCAACCCGCTGATCATCCCGCCGCTGAACTGGAAGATGAACCAGCCGGCCTGATGAATGAACGAGCTGGGCATCGTCTACAACGGACGCCACAACACCATCGACCGGCTGCTGCTGGCCGACCTGCCGGATACCGGTCGGGGGGCCATCGACGCCGATCAGTTTGTACGCTTCCTGCTGGTGCTGGGCGAGACGCTGCTCGATTCCAACCAGCTGGGCCTGGGCGAGGGGCAGGCCTTCGACAGCTCTCAGTCGGTGACCTGGAACGGCCACGCGGTGAAGATGCTGCGGCTGCGCCTGGGTTTCCTCCGGTCTGGGCGCCCGGGCAGCTACCGGGCGCGGCTGATCGTGTTCGATTCCGCCAACCCCAACGGGCTGGTGTGGGACGAACGCGCTGCCCATCAAGGTGGTGGAGTGAGATGACCTACTGCACCCAACAACACCTCATCGACCGCTACGGCGAGGCGGAGTTGATCGAGCTGACCGACCGGGCCGACCTTGGTGTGATCGACACTGTCGTGATCGATGCGGCCATTACCCGTGCCAGCGCCAAGATCGACGGCTACTGCCGAGCCCGCTATCAGCTGCCGCTCTCCGTTGTGGATGACCTGGTCATCGGCATCGCCTGCGATATCGCCCGCGCCTATCTCTACGATGACCAGATCCCCGAGGTGGTGGCGGGTCGCCACGCCGATGCTCTGGTTGCGTTGCGTGAGATTGCCACCGGGAAGATCCGTCTGGCGGCGGCGCTGGTGACCAGCGGCAGCGATGGGATGCCACAGTTCCAGCCCGGTACGCGGGTCTTCTCACGTGACAATCTGAAGGGGTTCTGATGGCCGATCTGGATGTAACCCCGTGGATCACCCGGCTGAAGGATGAGGCAACCCTGCTCAAGCAGCGGGTCGATGGTGCGGCCGGTCTGCCAACGGTGAAGACGGCGGTTCGCACCCCGGCAGCGTGGGTGATCCCCAGCGCCGAGCGCGCAGCTGAAAATCAACTGGTGGGTGGCCACAGCCAGCGTGTTACCGAGACGGTCGAGGTGATC
>AASF01000905.1 GCA_000168735.1 Candidatus Endoriftia persephone str. Hot96_1+Hot96_2
GAATTAGCGGCGCGATTCGCCCTTGATCAAATCAGCCGCCGAGGCAACCGGGTGGGCGGTGCAATCTGTCGGCTACGTTGATCTCCCCCCGCCACAGTGTTTTGACCGTGCTACAAGGGCGGTGCGGTCTCGCAAATCGGCTGGGGAATCAGTCTCCAGAACACATTTTACGGCACCGTGGCTGTTGCTGATCCCGATCTCGCGCTGCTGTGCCAGGGCGCTTATATCACGCTGTCGAAGCGCTGGGCGCAAACGATCACCGGAGACATACAGCATCACAGTCAGATCCGACCGCAGCGTGTCGCAAAACGGCACGATTGGAGCGGAGCTGAGCGGCAGCCTGGAGGCCGAGGCTGATACCGACACCTGGGAGCAGGATAGTCGCTTCACCGGGCTGTCTGTCGGTGCGGCGGCGGCGCCAAATGGGGACTGGTCAAAAGACGCAGTGACGGGCGAGGCAGATGGGCGCGCCGCGCTGGAGTCGGCCCTAGAGACCCTGGCAGGCGCGTGCGCGGGCGAGCATCGCCGCCAGCCACCGGCATAATTACGTCAGCTGGCAGGTGCCCCTGTCGGCGCAGATTGATCGGCATCAAACAGGCGAGCTATCAACACCCGGGCTGACAGCAAAGGGGAAGGTGTTTCAGGTTGTCCACAGCGGCGATATCGGCACTGGTGAGGCGGTTACTGATATCACTATCGCGCTGAGCCGCACGGGCGGA
>AASF01000904.1 GCA_000168735.1 Candidatus Endoriftia persephone str. Hot96_1+Hot96_2
GATCAGGCCGTTGGGCCGCTGAAAGCGCCGCATTATGCCACAAAGCGGCTGATGGGATGAGGGGGAACGCGCTGAACCTGAGCCGTTTTCAGTGGCTCAGGTTGATCGGGTGACGGGGGGGGGCAGTTCAACCGAGAGTCAGGAGGATCTCATCCCCAAGGGCGCACAATCTGCTCCCCAGCCGGTTGCTGAGCGGTGACCAGGCTGGCCTCATCTGCTGTATCGAGTGGGTCGCCCTGGGCTGTCTTGCAGGCGGATCTCCAGGCCGAGCGAGTCGGCGATGGTGCGGCTTTCGATGAGGCTGTGGCCGACCAGGTTCGGCATCTTGCGCAGCTCGTCGGCCCCCTCAGGCGCCGGAACCGGGATGATTTTAAAGGTCAGTTTTGCACTGATGTTGGCCTGGTAGCCGTAGCGGTTGGCGTATCCGGCATCCACCGGTGTCGCGTAGAGGCGCGGCCTGATACCGAGATTGCGGCCGATCCGCGAGAGTTGTGTCGCGACCGCAGGTTGAGGCGCGGTTGCGGATGTCGGCGTTGCGCCGCCCTGTATCGATCGACCCAGGTGCAGTGAGACCCGCACCTCGCCGGTGGTCTCAGGCAGCGCATAGAAGGTGGGGCGGTAGCCGATATCGCGTAGTAGCGCGAGTGCCGCCTCGCCGCCCTCGGAGTAGATCTCCAGGGTCTTGGCCAGTGCGCCGTCATCCAGCACCTGTTGCGCCTCAGCTACGCCCTCACCCACTGAGGCGATGATGTCGCCCAGTGGCGAGGCCACTACATCGCGAACCAGATCCCGGATCTCTCCACTCATCGCTATCTCTCCTCTCTGCAATCAGGGCGTGGCAAACACCACCAGCACCCGCTCGCCCCGGGCAATCTCGGCGCCAGCTTTGGGCG
>AASF01000903.1 GCA_000168735.1 Candidatus Endoriftia persephone str. Hot96_1+Hot96_2
GATCAAGACCCCTGACACACCGGTCACACGCACCGAACAACGGGGCGACCGTACATTCGTCCGGGTCGGCATCGCCGATCTCATGGTTGCCCGACGTCTGTGTTGCCTGCCACAACTCCCATCCGGACACCCCGAAAAACGACTGGCGCAAGGGCGATGTCCCGCGAGCGTGCTCGAGATCGAGATGCCCATCGACGAGCAACTCGCCAACGGTGCCCGCATTAGCAACTACCTGACGCTCACACTGCTCCTGCTGGCCACGGTTATGCTCGGTACCCTCTACTTGGTGTATACGCGCCACCATCGGCAAACAAGCTCGAAGCCGTGATCGACGCATTGCAGGAGATCGCCGCCGGTGACTGGCGATCCTGAGCCGACGACTCGACACCGAAGGTGAACACGAAACAGCTCGCATCGGGCAGGCATTCAATCTCTTTGTGGAAAAGCTGCAGCACACCGTCGGCAACATCACCTCTCTCGGCGACCAGCTTACCGGCAGTGCGCAGCAGTTGGCAGATGTCAGCCGGACCAGCAGCGCCACCTTGGCACAACAGGAACAGGAGACGGTCCAGGTGGCCAATGCAGTTGAGCAGATGTCCATGGCCACCCAGGAAATTGCCCGCAGTGCTACCAGCGCCGGCGATGCAACGGACGACACGCTTAAACGCGACCCGAGCCGGGCAGGATCTGATGCAGAAAAACATGCAGGTAACGCAACAATTGTCACCAAGAGATTCAGCAAGCGACCGAAGCACTCTACCAACTGACGACCGATAGTAAAGAGATCGGTAGTGTGCTGGCAGTCATTCGCA
>AASF01000902.1 GCA_000168735.1 Candidatus Endoriftia persephone str. Hot96_1+Hot96_2
CTTGATCAGGCCGGAGAAGAACCAGAGTCCACAGCTTCGCTCTGACCTTTTCCGCTCCTTGGGAGTGGCCCGATGCTTGAAGTCCGCCATCGTCTACATGCTCTCTGTGAGCCGAGACTCCCAGCAGGTTGAGTCCGTTGCGCAGTACCTGGCGTGCCGCCAGGATCAGCTTGATACGGGCGTCACGCAGTGCCTCGTCCTCGATCAGGAACTTGTGGGCGTTGTAGTAGGTGTGGAAGTCGTTGGCCAGCTCCCGCAGATAGTGGGTCAGTAGGGTGAAGGGCTACCTCGTTGAAGAGACCGCCGTCTCCACCACCTCCGGGTAGCGGGAGAGGCTGCTGAGCAGGGCCTGCTCGTGAGCCTCGCTGAGCCGCTCCAGGTTCTCGGTGCCGGCGCTGGGCTCGACAGAGATCTCCTTGTCGGCGGCCTGCTTCAGCACACTAGCAGACCCCGGGCATTGTGGCGTACTGGCAGCATTAGTAGACCGGGTTGTCGCTAGACTGGGACTTGGCCAGATCCAGGTCGAAGTCGAGGTGCTGCTCGCACTTACGCATCACGTAGAAGAAGCGCGCAGCGTCGGTCCCCACCTCTTTGCGCAGCTCGCGCAGGGTGACGAACTCGCCGGAGCGGGTCGACATCTGGGCCTTCTCACCGCCCCGGTAGAGGATCGCGAACTGGACCAGCAGTACGTCGAGCTTGCTGGGGTCATCCCCCACTGCCTGCATCGCAGCCTTCACTCGCGGCACATAGCCGTGGTGGTCGGCGCCCCAGATATCGATTACCCGCTCGAAGCCGCGCTCCAGCTTGTCCATGTGGTAGGCGATGTCGGAGGCGAAGTAGGTGGTCTGGCCGTTGTCCCGCACCACCACCCGGTCCTTTTCGTCGCCGTAGTCGGTGGACTTGAACCAGAGTGCGCCGTTCTTTTCATAGACGTGACCGGAACCACGCAGGCGCTCGATCGCCTTATTCACTGCGCCGGACTCGGTAAGGCTGCGTTCGGAGTACCACTCGTCGTAGTTGACGCCGAACAGCGAGAGGTCGTCACGGATGTCGTCAAGGATGGTGTTGAGCCCCAGTTCGAAGACGAAACGGTAGCGGTTGTCGCCCAACAGCTGTTTGGCGCGGGCGATCAGGACATCGATATGCGTTTCTTTGTCGCCGCC
>AASF01000901.1 GCA_000168735.1 Candidatus Endoriftia persephone str. Hot96_1+Hot96_2
GCCTTGATCCCGCATGAAGCGCCCGTTGGCGCGCAGTCTGAAGCAGAAGAATGCGCAGATGCAGCGCGCCATCCAAGCCTTTGAATTGGCGGCTGGTTTTTGCCCAGGCCGGGGGTGACCACCCAGGCGACCTTCCGCCTCGCCGAGATCTACCGGCTGTTTGGCGAGTCGCTGCTGCACTCTGAACGTCCGGCCGGACTCTCGGCGGTGGAGCTGGAGCAGTATGAGTTGTTGCTGGAGGAGCAGTGCCTTCCCCTTCGAGGAGCGGGCGATCGAGGCTCACCAGGTGAATGCCAGGCGGGCCGCCCAGGTGAGCTATGACGCGTGGGTCAGGCAGAGTTTCGAGCGCTTGGCGGCGCTGAGCCCGGCGCGTTATGCCAAGCAGGAGCAGGGGGAGCGGGTGTTCGATGCATTGCGTTAGACCGATCTCTCTTCTACTACTGCTCCTGCTGCTGGTGGGCTGTGCCGGTATCACACCGCGTTTGGATGCACCGCCGCAGGTCGTTACGGAACAGAAGCCGGGCATCGCCTGCGGGACTGCCTGAGCCGGCCCAGGCTCAATTGCGGCAGGCGATCAGCGCGATGCAGACAGGTGATGAGGCGCAGGCCGTGCTGCTGTTGCAGGGCTTGGTGGAGGCGTATCCCGATCTGCTCTCGCCCTGGCTCAATCTGGGTATCCTGCGGCTCAGGACGGGGCAGCTGGAGAGTGCCGATGCGGCACTGCAGCAGGCGCTGCGGCTTGATCTCGGAGAACCCGGTGGCACGGCATCAACGGGCTATCGTGCTGCGTCACCAAGGGCGCTTTAAGGAGGCGCTGGCACTCTATCAGGCGCTGCTCGCAGCGCATCCTGATC
>AASF01000900.1 GCA_000168735.1 Candidatus Endoriftia persephone str. Hot96_1+Hot96_2
GCTTTTCCAGCATCTCTCCGCTTGCGATACCCAGATAATTGAGCACGAAACCGGTTGCCAGGAAACCCACCAACGGCGGCAGACCAATCAGTCTTGCCAGGAAGCCTAGAAAAAAAGCCAGGGGATATCCAGGCAACATCTCCCAGCGCGATAGCGACCCATTCAAAATCCATGGATTATCCCAGAAAGAACAGTTGGACAGGTTTATCCCAAGGGCACTTGCTGCAGAGCGCAGAGGGCGGTGTTGCTACAGCTAAACCGATCGCTTCAGCATCAGTTCCCGGATCAGGCCAATCGCGCGGGTCGGATTGAGTCTTTTGGGACAGACATCGACACAATTCATGATGGTGTGGCAGCGAAACAACTTGTAGGGGCCTTCGAGCCCATCGAGCCGATCGACCTCCGCTTGGTCGCGGCTGTCGGCAAGAAAGCGCCAGGACTGTAGCAGTGCTGCCGGGCCGAGGAATTTATCGGGATTCCACCAGAACGAGGGGCAGGCGGTGGAGCAGCAACCGCAGAGGATGCATTCGTAGAGCCCGTCGAGCCGCTCGCGCTCTGCAGGCGACTGCAGCACCTCCACTTCCGGTATCGGCTCGTTGCGGATCAGGTAGGGCTTGACCATGCGGTACTGCTTGTAGAAGGCCGCCATATCCACCACTAGGTCACGGATCACCGGCATGCCCGGGAAGGGGCGCACCTCCACTGGCTCCTTC
>AASF01000899.1 GCA_000168735.1 Candidatus Endoriftia persephone str. Hot96_1+Hot96_2
TTTAAACGAATTCGCCCTTGATCCCTCTGCCGGTCGGGCTCTGCCTGGTGCCCGTTTATTCTTTCCGCTTACTTCTCTTACTCATAAGCTCGCTATCTCAAAGCTCCTTCCGATCCTGCAAATGCCTGGGGGCAGGCATTCCAAACCACCACTGCCTAAGGCATTCGCCACACACCCGCAACCTGGAGCGATCTGCTGCATCAACTGTTTTCCTGCTGGGTCCGCGCATGATATCGCTCCGCGATGCGAGCGGCGAGCCGTGCTGCCAATTCACTCTTTAGCATCATCGGCAGCGATTCGCCCCCCCCTTCCCACAGCAGGGTCAGGGCATTCTCATCCCGTTCAAAGCCACCCTCTGCGGCAGCGACACGATTGGCGGCAATCAGATCGATTCTCTTAGCCCTGCGCTTCTCCTCCGCATAGGCCTTCACGTTCTGGGTCTCGGCGGCAAAGCCAACAGTAAAGGGCGGATCTTCAGCAGCCGCGACATCTGCCAGGATATCGGGATTGCGCTCCAGCTCCAGCGTCATGACCGTCTGCTGCTTTTTGATCTTCTGCTGCGCCATCTCGCGGGGGCGATAGTCCGCCACCGCAGCCACTCCGACAAAAATATCGCACCCCGGCAACTGCTCCGACACCGCCAGCTGCATCTCCTGGGCTGTCTCCACATCGATGCGCTGCACCCCCGCAGGGGTTGCCAGTGCGACCGGTCCAGCCACCAGCACCACCTCGGCGCCAAGCCGACGCAACGCCGNCGCCAGGGCAAAACCCATCTTGCCGGAACTGCGG
>AASF01000898.1 GCA_000168735.1 Candidatus Endoriftia persephone str. Hot96_1+Hot96_2
TTAGCGGCCGCGAATCGCCCTTAGCTTCGCTTTCTCGGCACCATTGGCCGAAACGACCTCGTTAGCCGGTTTGGCATCAAGGCGGCTGCGGCCACACGTGACATCACCTTATATAAAGAGTTGGCTCCTCAGAACCTGGAATACGATACCAAAGCCAAGATCTATACCCGATCTGATTCCTTTACACCATTGTTCGATTACTCTTCCCAGCAAGCGCTTACTGCTCTAGCACATGGGTTTGGTGACGATTTTGTGGTTTCACACAAAGCACACATTGCCTGCGAGACCCCAGCACAACTCAACAAACCACAGTTGGACACCCTCTCGGTTCTGACCCGTGCCATCCATCAACAGAAAGTCGTTGAAATTACCTATCGCTCGCTGAGCAGCGGGCTAACGACACGCGAAATCGTTCCTTTTGTTCTGGTAGACAATGGCCTGCGCTGGCATGTCAGGGCTTTTGACCGCCACCGTGCCCGTTTCACCGATTTTGTCATCAACCGGATTTCTGACCCCAGACTAATCCAAGATGGCAAAATCGAAGAGCATGAACAGAAAGACAACGACATCCAGTGGAACCGGATCGTTGAACTAGAGATCGTTCCGCACCCACGGCTGCAATTTCCCGAAACCATTGAACATGAGTACGACATGACCGATGGCACTCTGCACGTCAATGTAAGAGCAGCTGTAGCCGGTTATGTTCTCAGGCGATGGAAACGTGGACTGCTCTGAAGACCACTGCCTTGACGGGCCTGAGTACCACCTCTG
>AASF01000897.1 GCA_000168735.1 Candidatus Endoriftia persephone str. Hot96_1+Hot96_2
CCCTTAGCTTTTCGCGTTGCAGCGCAGCCTGCCAGCGGGCTACTTCCGCGGCTGTTTCGCGCCAGCTGTATTTGATCCAGCGTTGTTGTTCGCGATCGTATTCGATATAGGCGGTGGCGTCCGGGCTGCGGCGCAGCCGCTGTTGAAAGAGTCTGCCAAGGGTGTCTGCCTGAGCGTAACTGATGTAATCGGTGTTCACGGTTGTTGTAACCCGTTGGTTATTTGTCGTTGTTGGAACGTCCGAGTTCCGGTACACCTGCGTTGATTTGGTCGAACCATAACATGCTAAACCCTCCCCAGGTTAGTCCAGCCCTGAAATCGCGGGTGGAATTGCTCGCCGTGGCGGCGTTCCAGCTCTTGAATGCGCTGGCGCATCTGCTGCAGTCCGCCATTTTTGATGTAGTGCATGGGGCCACCGCGGAAGGGAGCAAAACCGGTGCCGAAGATGATCCCCGCATCGAGCAGATCGGCATCCTCCACCACTCCTTCGCGAAAGCAAGCTACTGCCTCGTTTAGCAGGCGGAAGATCAGCCGTTCGGCCAGGTCATTGGGGGCATGATAGAAGGCATCAAAACGCTGCTTGAGCGGACGTTTTTTCTCCCAGCGATAGAATCCCTCACCACTCTTCAATCCCAGCTTGCTCTCTCTAACCATAAATTCCAGTTGTCCCGGTAGTTTGAACGGGTAGTGGGCGGAGAGCTCCTTCGCCACTGCCAGGCAGATGTCGAGTCCAACCCGATCGGCCAGTTCGATCGGTCCCGCCGGCATGCCGAAGTCTACCGCCGCCTTGTCGATCACCGGCCCAGGGACGCCCTCCTCAAGCAGTTCCATCGCCTCCAGCAGGTAGGGCATCAGGACCCGGTTGACCAGAAAACCGGGATAGCTCTTGACCGGCACCGGCAGCTTACCGATGCGCCTGG
The DNA here is from genome assembly GCA_000168735.1 of Candidatus Endoriftia persephone str. Hot96_1+Hot96_2. Classification (GTDB taxonomy): domain Bacteria; phylum Pseudomonadota; class Gammaproteobacteria; order Chromatiales; family Chromatiaceae; genus Endoriftia; species Endoriftia persephonae. The sequence goes on from AASF01000897.1 coordinate 921, forward strand.
CAAAACTGGAAGGGC
>AASF01000896.1 GCA_000168735.1 Candidatus Endoriftia persephone str. Hot96_1+Hot96_2
GCTTCAATGGGCCGGATGCGCTGTTCAAGGTGCGAACTGGCAGTAACCGATGGTGAAGCCTTCAGTCATCTGGTAACACGCGGTATCGGGCGGCATCGCACCTTCGGTTTCGGCATGCTTCTGCTCAAGCCAGCCAACTCATGCTAAAGGGACGGTTGGGGCTCGAAACAGCCCGCATCCCCCACGCAGACCGACACGGGCTGATCTGGCTGGAACGTGGAGAACTCTGTGTCATAGATGGTTGCCTGAACTTCTTGACCGGCAAGGATTCACTGACGGCCCAACAGCATTCAGGTACCCCACCAGGCCGTGTCGATGATTCTGCTTGGCCCCGGTAGTACCGTGACGCACGACGCCCTGCGCCTGTTGGCGCGCCACGGCACATTGATGGCCGCAGTAGGGAAGGATGGAGTGCGTTCCTATACCGCAATGCCGCTATTGCCAGACCGCTCCGATATCGCCCGGCGACAGGCCGAATTGTGGGGCAGTCCGCGGCGCCCGCATCAGCGTCGCACGTCACATGTATGCCCTGCGTCTCGGCGAGGGTACTGGCAGACCGTGACCTTGGATAACCTGCGCGGCATCGAGGGCGCTCGTGTCAAAGCTACCTACCGATTGATGGCGGAGAGATACGGTATCGAATGGAAAGGCCCGGCGATATGATCGAAGCAATCCCATTGCTGCCGACATACCCAATCAGGCGATAAATCATGCC
>AASF01000895.1 GCA_000168735.1 Candidatus Endoriftia persephone str. Hot96_1+Hot96_2
CTTAGCTTGAATGGCAGCCTAAAGATTTGACCGACACTGAGTTAACAGAATTGGTTAATCAAACTATCACGGGGATGAAGTAATGCCTTCATTGCCGATGCTGGATATCAAAACCAATATGAACCACTCACCCCATGTGGTTATCCTTGGGGCCGGTGCCAGCATTGCCTCTACGCTTCGCAATCCAGAGAAACATGGGAAGCCATTGCCGGGCATGCCCAATCTGGTGGAAGTGTTAGGGCTGGAACCGCTTATTGAAAGCCATGGTGTGACGTACGAAGGGCAGAATTTCGAGGCTTTCTATGATGGGCTTTCCCAGGACGGCCAGCACCCGGATTTACTGGATGAAATTGAATCCGCGGTATATGACTATTTCGCTGGCTTGAAGCTCCCAGATGAAGCCACGATTTATGACTATCTGGTATTAAGCCTTCGTGAAAAAGACATCATCGCCACCTTTAATTGGGATC
>AASF01000894.1 GCA_000168735.1 Candidatus Endoriftia persephone str. Hot96_1+Hot96_2
CCTTAGCTTGTAAAAGAGAGGAATTGATATGAAAAAGCTAAATCGTCGTAATTTCATTGAAACTTGCCGCAGCGAGCGGCGCCGTAATGGTGACAGGCATCGGAACCAGTCAGAACGCGCTTGCCGGATCAATCAAACTGCAACCGGGTGGTCGCGATTTTTCTCCAACCACGAAGAAGGAGCGGCAGGCTATTCCCACCGCTTGTTGGCAGTGTGTGACCCGTGACGCCATGATGGGCTATGTCGAGGATGGCCGTTTGGTAAAACTGGAGGGGCATCCGGATTCTATCCGTACCCTCGGTAAACTCTGCGCAAAAGGGCAGGCCGGTGTTAATCAAGTCTATTTCCCGGATCGAATCCTGTATCCGATGAAACGTGTCGGTAAGCGCGGCGAGCACAAGTGGAAAAGGATCTCCTGGGATGAGGCCCTGGATCTTTTGGCATCCAAGATCAAACCGCTTCGTGACGCTGGAACACCCGAGTTGTTCATGTACCAGTACGGTCGCCACAAGGGCAGCCAGTCTTCGATCATGCACGACTTCATGGACGCCTTCGGTTCCCATACCATCGGTACGCACACGTCGGTCTGTGAGGGGCCTAAATGGGTCGGTCAGGAGAGCCTGTGGGGCGGCATGTACGATAACTGGGACTACGATCATACCGATTTCGTGGTCAATTTCGGCTCAAACCAGTTCGAGACTCACACCAACCACATCCCGACATCGCAGCGTCTGATTCGGGCAATGGTTGAACGTAACGTCCCGCTCTATACCTTTGATGTGCGCCTTTCCAATACCGCCGCCAAGTCAACCGAATGGGTTCCCATCAAAGTCGGCATGGACGGTCTGGTCATGTTGTCCATGGTGAACGTCATCATGAACGAAGGATTGTTCCGCAGAGATCACCTCAAGTACATGCGCGTGTCGCCGGATTATCATGCATCGGACGACGAGAAAATCGCTGCGATCAAGAAGCA
>AASF01000893.1 GCA_000168735.1 Candidatus Endoriftia persephone str. Hot96_1+Hot96_2
AGGGATATCTGCAGGTTAACGAATCGCCCTTAGCTTGCCGATGCTCCGCAAGAACTCGGCGACTTGGTGGTCGAAATAGATGATCCGCGCACACTGTCGACTGCGGAGCATGATGCCCTGATGCAGCGCTGCCGCAAGGCCAATATGGCAATCTATGTCAGCAAACTTGGCGACATATCGGGCACCGATATACCGCGCGGCTTCGGCAGTCACTTCGGGCTAGAACACCTCGATCACAACCGTGGCGCCGAAGAGGACGCAGTCAACCGCGCTTACAGTGCAGGACGATGCCCTGCATTCACCCTACATTCCCTATACTAACCGTGCCATCCATTGGCACACCGATGGCTATTACAATCGTCTGGACCTGCAGGATCACGCCCTGCTGCTGCACTGCGTTCGCCCAGCCATGAGTGGTGGAGAGAACGCCCTGATGGATCACGAAATCGCCTACCTGCTGATGCGTGATGCCAATCCGGACTATGTACGCGCCCTGATGCAGGAAGATGCCATGATGATCCCCAAGAATGTGGTCGACGGAGTGGAGTTGCGTCCCGATCGCACTGGACCGGTTTTTATGGTGGCGGCAGACGGACATCTGCACATGCGCTATACCATGCGCAGAAGAAACGTGGCGTGGAAAGATGACCCGTTAGTCAACGAGGCGGTGAGTTGGCTGGAAAACCTGCTCAACG
>AASF01000892.1 GCA_000168735.1 Candidatus Endoriftia persephone str. Hot96_1+Hot96_2
TCACCTTGCCCGGATCTCCCGCCAGATACTGTCGGCGGAACGCCACATAGACCTGTTCAGGTTCAGCGGCCTTAATATAAACAGCAATGGTGAAGGGGCAGATCACCAGGTTCTCCGGCGTCACCTGGGTCATCTTGTGGGAGATCACCGCGCTGCAGAACTCCACCGACTCGGCCTTTTTGAAGACATCCTTGTAGCCCAGATCGGGGCCGGTACGATTCAGCATATCGCTCACATGCAGGGTGCCACTGACCAACATGCCGCGTTCCTCAATCGCCATCTTGATGTTGTCGATGACATCCTCATAGGCCTCGTCCGACTTATAGATCTGCACGGCTCCCGCTGCCGCGGGTGCCTCTCCCCCAGCGCTTGCCAGCAGCGGCATCAGCAGGATCATCCACGCCAGAATCACTCTCATCTTCCTTCTCCTTCCCGATTATTGTTCATACGTCGCCGCTGCCCCAACAGGAGAGCGCCCAACAGCAGCAGCGGCGGTAGCACAAACCACCAGTGCGACGGCTGCTGCAGGCTTTCATGGTAACCGACAATGCGACGAGTATAGCCCGGCTCCAGGCCGAGGTTTTCCGCCGGGCTCATGAAGCCGATATCGATTACTCGCAGACTGTCGCCCTCAGCCTCGGTGACGAAACCCATACCCTGCAGACGCTCCGCCACCGGCAGATCCGGCACCATCAGGGTCAGTTCACGCATTACCAGCCGGCCGCTCTCCTGCTCCACTTCCACCTGCAGCCGCAGTGAATCACCCGGGGTAGTGGAACGCAATTGCTCCGCAATCTGCGAGGCAGGCTGCAACTGGTCCGGTGGATAGAGCCAATCCCGCCAGTAATCGGGACGAAACAGGGAGAAGGCGATCAGCAACAGCAGCAGACTCTCCCACCAGCGGTTACGCGCCAGCAGCCAACCCTGGGTGGCAGAGCACGAACAGCAACATCGCCGCCAACGCTGAGCTAAACACAACCAGCAGGTGGCCTGATGGAATCAACCCCGATCAGCAGCAGCTCGGTGTTAAAGATGAACATGAACGGCAACACCGCAGTGCGAATATCGTAGTAGAACGACTGCAGCCCGGTGCGGATCGGGTCGGCCCGGGAGATCCCCGCCGCGGCGTAGGCCGCCAGCCCCACCGGCGGCGTGTCATCGGCAAGTATGCCGAAGTAGAAGACAAACATATGCACCGCCAGCAGTGGGATCTCCAGCCCGTGGGCGGCGGAGAGCTGCACGATCACCGGCGCCATCAGAGTCGAGACGACGATGTAGTTGGCGGTGGTGGGCAAGCCCATACCGAGCACCATGCAAACCAGCGCGGTGAGCAGCAGCATGAAGAAGACCGAACC
>AASF01000891.1 GCA_000168735.1 Candidatus Endoriftia persephone str. Hot96_1+Hot96_2
GATCATCGTCACCGCCGGCGTGCCACGTAAACCGGGCATGTCGCTGCGACGACCTGCTTGATATCAACCTGAGCGTCACCAAAAAGGTCGCCACGGCAGTCAAGCAGCATGCCCCGGACGCCTTCGTGATCCTCACCACCAACCCGCTCGACTCCATCGTCTACGCCTTCCACAAGCTCTCCGGTCTGCCCGCGGAGCGCATCATCGGCATGGCCGGTGCACTCGACACCGCCCGCTTCCGCACCTACATCGCGATGGAGACCGGCCTCTCGGTGAAGGATGTCTCCTGCCTAGTGATGGGGGGCCATGGCCCCACCATGATCCCGGTCACCCGCACTGCCAGCGTCGGTGGCATCCCGCTCACCGAATTGCTGGATCAGGAGACGATCCAGCGCATCGTCGAGCGCACCCGCAACGCCGGCACCGAGATCGTCGGCCTACTTGGCAACGGCAGCGCCCTTCTACAGCTCCGCCGCCGCCGCCATCGAGATGGCCGAGTCCTACCTGAAGGATAAAAAGCGAGTGATCGCCTCCGCCGTGCTATGTCGCGGCGAATATGGCGTCGACGGTTACTTCATGGGCGTGCCCTGCGTGATCGGCAGCGGCGGCGTCGAAAAGGTGGTGGAGTTCAAGCTCACCGCCGAGGAGCAGCAGATGTTCGAGACCACCCTGGAGGCGGTCAAGGCGAGCGTCGAGCGCACCGGACTGTAAAGAAGCCACTATGAACCAATCGAGCGACAAGCTGGTCAGCCTCAGCATCAATGGCAAGGAGATCTCCGCTCCAGAGGACCACTCGGTGATCCAGGCCCTCTGGTATGCCGGCTACCCACGCGTCAAAAGCGTTGGCTGCCTGGAGGGGGTGTGCGGCTCCTGCCGGGTGATGGTGCGCCGCGCCGACAGCCCCGAGGTGAAGATGGAGCTAGGCTGCCAGCTGTTGGTGGAGGAGGGCATGCAGGTCAACTTCCTGGTCTTCCCGACCCCGACCCACCACGCCTACCAACTCGACGACATCAAGAACTCCTGGGAGGTGCAGGCCAGGTTCCACCAGATCTTCCCTGAGGCCGAAGCCTGTCGTCACTGCAGTGGCTGCAACCAGTCCTGCCCCAAGGGCATCGAGGTGGAACGGGGCGTCGAACTGGCCTCCAAGGGGCGCTTCCGCGAGGCCGGTGAGCTGTTCGTCGAGTGCGTGATGTGTAACCTCTGCCTGACCGCCTGCCCAGAACACATCTCCCCCAACCATGTCGGGCTATTCTCCGCAGCCGCGTCACCGCCTACTTCCACATCCGCCCCTCGAACCTGATCAAGGTAATTCGCGGCCGCTAATTCA
>AASF01000890.1 GCA_000168735.1 Candidatus Endoriftia persephone str. Hot96_1+Hot96_2
GATCAATGTCTCTGATATCAAGCCAGAATTCTCCAGGCCACTCATCGCAGCTGATTACCGAATCACTGATGCCGGGAAATCCTCCGCATCGGAGCGCCAATCCTCAAAGCTGCCTGCACTGAAGTAGCAGATCACCACCCTGCCCTGGGCCTTGAGCGATGCGATCAGCTCCCCTGAGGCCTCGAACAGATCCACATCGTACATATCGACATTGAAGGAGGTATCCACCTCACCGCTGTTGATCTGCCACTGCCAGCTGGTGCCCGGCGCCGGCCGCCAGATCTCGTTCGATGATCCGGGCAGATATTTCGACAACAGCCGGATGTAGGGCGCCTGATAGGTGATAGAGTTCTCGGTGATCTCGTAGGAGTTCTCCGAGCCATTCCAGGACCAGTAACGCTTCATCGACGGCTGGTTGTTGAGGCGATGGGCAGCGTCCTCGATGTCATCGATGTAGACACCATCCCTCCAGTAGTGCTCGTTGGGACCGCCCACCAGATATCCCGGCGCAGGTCCATAGAGCGAGTTCTCCACGCCATCCCACAGCTCAGAGCCATCGTTGAACCAAAGATGGTAAAACTCAGGCACCGAGTTATCCGCACCAAACTCATCCATATTGGAGAGATAGGCGATGTTGTGCGGGTTCACACCATGCAGATAGTGCAGATAGTCCTGTGCCGCTGAGCCATAGTCGCCACTGTTTCCCGGATCAAAGCCAGATTCAGCAGTGGAGAACATCAGGTTGCCAGCATTACCCTTGCCCCTATTACTACCCCAATGGTGCTCATCGAGATAGGCCCGGTAGGGATCAAGGGC
>AASF01000889.1 GCA_000168735.1 Candidatus Endoriftia persephone str. Hot96_1+Hot96_2
GATCAAAGATGGCCATGGCCGGGTGGTGGAGAATGTGGAGAATATCCTGCAGCCCAAAACCGGGCAACGAACTGGTCCTGAGCATTGACCGGCGCGCTGCAGTTTCTCGCCTATCGCGAGCTGAAGTGCTGGCAGTCACTAAACACAATGCGAAGTCGGGTTCGGCTGTGATTCTCGATGTGCGCAGTGGCGATGTGCTTGGCGATGTGTCAACCGTCCCTCCTATAACCCGAATGCACGGCGCGACAGCCACCACTCCAGTTTCCGCAACCGCGTGGTGACCGATGTCTTCGAACCGGGCTCGACGCTCAAGCCGTTCACTGTTGCTGCCGACCTGGAACAGGGCCGTTTCACCGCTGACACACCGATTGACGTCAATCCAGGACAGCTGCGGGTGGGGCGCCATTGGGTGCGCGATCATCGCAACTATGGCCGTATCGATGTTAAGACGGTGCTGCAGAAGTCGAGCAACGTGGGGATTAGCAAGATCGCCTTGGCGCTCAAGCCGGAGACCCTCTGGAACTTCTACACCCGACTCGGCTTCGGCAGCAGCAGCGAGAGTCTTTTTCCCGGCGAGTCGAGTGGCAGCCTGCCCCACTTTTCTGACTGGAGCGCGTTTGAACAGGCCACCCTCTCCTTCGGCTATGGGCTGGCACTGACCCCCCTGCAACTGGCCCGCGCCTATGCGGTGATCGCCAATGACGGGGTGCAGCTGCCGGTCTCGATGTTGAAGCTGGAGCAGCCGTCGAAAGGGAAACGGGTGATGCGCCGCAGCAATGCCCGTGCCCTGGTGAAGATGCTGGAGGCGGTGGTCGCCGAGGGTGGTACCGCACCGCAGGCGGCGGTGCCTGGCTACCGGGTGGCGGGCAAGACCGGTACCGCCAAAAAGTCGGTCAAGGGAGGGTATGCAGGATGATCGCTACCTCAGCCCTGTTTGTCAGGCATGGCACCGGCGACCAGATCCACGCTTGGTGATGGCGGTGCTGATCAATGAACCCCGAGGTAAAGAGTTCTATGGTGGCAAGGTTGCGGCCCCGGTCTTCTCCCGGGTGATGAGTGGCGCGCTGCGGATTCTCAATATCCCCCCCGACAACCTGGCGTTGCCGTCGGGGTCGCGACTGGTACAGATGGAAGCGGGGCGATGAAGAGTGCGATGAACAGGTCTCAGACCGTGTCGCTGCAGGATCTGCTGGCAGGCTTGGCAGAGATCGATGCCGCCCAGGAGCGCCCCATCTCCTGCCTTGCCATCGACAGCCGCAACCTCTGCCCCGGCGGGCTGTTTCTCGCCTGTCAGGGGGGCGACCGGCACGGTCTCGACTTTACCGAACAGGCGCTGGCGCAGGGGGCAGTGGCGATCGCCTGGGAGCCAAATGGCCCTGAGGTTAATCGACAGGCGGAGCGGTTGGCGACGCAACTCCCGATTCCATTGATTCGAGTGGAGGGGCTGACACGTCTGGCGAGCCTGATCGCCGCCCGCTTTTTCGCCTATCCCAGCCGTTCGATGACGGTGATCGGTGTTACCGGAACCAACGGCAAGACCAGCGTTAGCCATCTGCTGGCCCAGGCCCTCGATAGCG
>AASF01000888.1 GCA_000168735.1 Candidatus Endoriftia persephone str. Hot96_1+Hot96_2
CCCTTGATCAGCGCTGAGCTGCACAAGAAGGGTATGGACGCCAATATCAAACTGGGGGCCTGGCGGCATCCGCGAGATCGAGTTCATCGGACAGGCGTTACAGCTGATCCTGCGTGCTGGGCGGGATTCCGAGACTGCAGATCCGGCCAATCCTACCGGTGCTGAAGCGGCTGCAAGCAGAAAGAGTACCTGCCCGAATATGTGGTGCGTGAGCTGGCTGAGGGCCTATGAGTTCCTGCGTCTGGGGTGGAGAACCGTATCCAGGCTTGGGCGGACCGCCAGACCCACCTGCTGCCAACGGATGAAGGATTGCGGCTGCGTCTGGCCCGGGCCATGGGCTTCGGCAGCTGGGAGCCGTTTGCCGCGGCGCTGGCGCGCCATCGGCAGCGGGTGCAGGGGCATTTTGACAAGGTATTTGCCGCGCCACAGGCCGAGGTAGAGAGTGACAGCCAGCCGCTGAGTGGCGTCTGGGATGAGAGTATGGAGCCGGAGGAAGGCCCAGGCGGCGCTGGCCGAAGGCTGGCTTTAATGCGGTGGCCGAGACCCACCGGCGGCTGCAGCAGTTTCACGGCTGCGCCGCCTGCCGTGGCCTGGGCGCGCGCGGTCGCGCCCGACTCGGTGAGCTGATGCGGTTGCTGCTGGAAGCGGCGGGGCAGCAGGAGAATCCGGATCAGACCCTGC
>AASF01000887.1 GCA_000168735.1 Candidatus Endoriftia persephone str. Hot96_1+Hot96_2
GATCAGGGTCTCCCGCAGGGCCTGGTTGAGCAGGAATACGGGCCGCGCATCAAACGCCTGCGTACGGCTGGTTGAGTAGCGGGAGAGCGGCCGCCCGCGGCTGTCGGTGACCGCCTCGATGGCCCGCAGCTGCGCCAGCACACCACCCGCCGCCAGGGTCTGGTACATCTGCGCCATCTCCAGTGGCGACATGGAGACCGCACCCAACAGTATCGAGGGATAGATCTCGAAGGGCCGGCGGATGCCCAGCTTGCGCAGGGTCGATTCCACCTGCGGCAGCCCTACCTCCATCCCCAATCGCACCGTGGCCAGGTTGTAGGATTTGGCCAACGCCAGGTAGAGGGGCACCTCACCGTGATTTTTATGGTCGTAGTTGCGCGGCGCCCAAATCGCGCCACCCTCCCCTTTGAACCGTACCGGCGCATCCTGCAGGCGACTGAGCAGGGTGAAGCGCTGATCCTGCTCCAGGGCGCTCAGATAGACAGCTGGTTTGATCAGCGAACCCACCGGCCGGATCGCATCCAGCGCCCGGTTGAAACCGGCGAAACGAGGGTTGCGATCCCCCACCAGCGCGCTCACCCGACCGCTGTCGCTCTCTACCAACACCACCGCCCCCTGCAGCTCTCTGGGCTTGGCCACGCCACGCTGCTCCAGCCGCTGCAGCTGTCGGCTCAGCGCCTGTTCCGCCTGCCGTTGCAGTTGCGGGTCGAGGGTGGAGAAGATGCGCAGCCCCTCGGCGTTGAGGTCGGCCTCCTGATAGTCGCGCCGCAGCTGGCGCCGCACCAGGTCGAAAAAGGCGGGATAGCCGGAGGCACGCTTGCTGCCCTGTTTGATGCCG
>AASF01000886.1 GCA_000168735.1 Candidatus Endoriftia persephone str. Hot96_1+Hot96_2
TTGATCACCTCGCTGACCCGGCTGCGCCCCCTCAAGCAGCTAGGATATCGCCGGGGACGCAGCTCATAGCAGAGGCGGTTGAAGTCACACAGTGGGAGAGTTAGGCGGCGGGCCCTTCTTTGACCAGCCACTCGGGAAATCTTCCTCGCAAGCCATTGTCCCAACTCTCTCATGGCAAATAACCAAGCAATCTACTCTGTTACTCCAGAGTATAGACACTGGCCGGGGTGGCTAATTCCAATTTGGGAAAACCGGTACCTGAGGTGGAAGAGATCGTGTTTCTGGCCCTGTCCCATGTGCCTATATCAAAGGAATTGAGTCCGTAGGAGCGTCCGCTTGCGGCGCGAAGATCAGCGTCGTCGATAATTCGCGCCGCAAGCGGATGCTCCTACGAATTACAGGACTTTACGTGGCGGCTGAGGAAGAGAAGGGTATCAGACCTGGAGAGAGCGCATTCCGCCACTCCACCAGATGCGGCAGGCGCCCTCATCGGAGACCATGCAGGGGCCGACCGGGTTGCTGCGGGGTGCAGGCGTTGCCGTAGAGGCGTGCACTGCATTGGGGTATTTTCTCCCCAAGCACCACCTGGGCGCAGTCGCAACCCGGCGGCATCTCACCGGCACGTCGGCGCGCAGGTTCTTCATACTCGGGGAAACGCAACCGGGCATCCGCTTCGGCAAAAGCCTCGCGCAGTTTGAAGCCTGAGGCAGGGATGGTTCCTATACCGCGCCAGTTGGCGTCCACCACCTGCATCGATGCATTGAGATGCTGTTTGGCGCTGGGATTACCGCCGGGCCGAACCAGTTCCGGATAGCAGTTGTCGAGAAACTGTTTGCCATCGATCAACTGGCGCAGCACGGAATAGGTCGCTGCCAGCAGGCTCTCCGGGGTGAAGCCCGCTACGGCGGTGGAGATGTGGTGTTTATCCACCACAAATTGCCACTCCTCCGGTCCCATCACGGTGGCGACATGCCCTGGGGCGACCAG
>AASF01000885.1 GCA_000168735.1 Candidatus Endoriftia persephone str. Hot96_1+Hot96_2
TACCACCGGGGCGTCGTTGATCAGGCTGGCGGGAGTGTAGCCTGCTTCCAGTGCGGCGGAGTAGATGAATGCCTTGAAGCCAGAACCGGGCTGGCGTTTGGCCTGGGTGGCCCGGTTGAACTTGCTCCAGTAGAAGTCGTAGCCGCCGGTGAGGGTCTGGATCGCGCCGTCGTTGGGGTTGAGGGAGATGAAGGCCCCCGGCAACTTGGGGGATTTGCGCCAGACGCCAAATGGGTTCGCCCTCTGGCTGCGGTTCACGCGTAACGCGGATCAGGTCGCCGGGTTTGAGGATCTCAGCGGCGTTTTTTGGTGCGTTTCCGACCCTTTCCTGGTCGATGAACGGAGCGGCCCAAGCGAGACCTAGCCATTCAAGCGTGATGCTGTCGCCGTTACCGATGTAGACCGTGGCGGATTTTTCCTGCACTTCGGTGACTATGCCGCTGGTGAGTTGAGCGATCGGCTTGAGCTCTGCGAGCAGTGGATCGAGGGTTTCCGGGGTGGAGGGCTGTGGCAGTGTCCGATTGCCCTCCGCGCCGCGGTAGCCGTGGCGCTTATCGTAGGCAAGTAGGCTGTTGCGCAGGGCCGTGTTGGTGGTCTGCTGGAGGCGGCTTGTCGATGGTGGTGAAGATGCGGTAGCCGCCAGTATAGGCCTGGTTGCCAAAACGGGCGACCGCCTCGGCACGGGCCATTTCGGCTACGTAGGGTGCGTCTACCTC
>AASF01000884.1 GCA_000168735.1 Candidatus Endoriftia persephone str. Hot96_1+Hot96_2
TTGATCACCGGTTTGTCCTTGACGATCTCAGAGACCGCCACCGCTCCGGTCGGGTTGGGATCGGCATGCGGCAGACCGCCAAAGGCGGCGCAACTACCCACGGCTATCACAGCGGCGGCACCGGCCACCGTCTCCTGCAACATATCGAGATTGCTGATACCGGCAATGGTGGAGTAACCAGGGTTCTTTAGCGGAATCGAGCCATCGACGACTACCAGGTATTTACCGGCATTCTCGTGCATCGCCGCTTCGCGGGCCGCACTCCGCGGCATCACCTGCCGCGGCCTGTAGTGTGTGATGGTAGTCGAGGGAGATATGGTCAAAGATGAGGTTTTCCAGGGTGGGTGCGTGGCTGCGGGTAAGGGACTCGGTACAGCCGGTGCACTCCTGGAAGGAGAGCCAGATTACCGATGGGCGTCTGGCCTTCTCCAGGGCCGCAGCAACCGCCGGCACCATCGAGGGCGGCAACGCCATCATCGAGGCTGTAGCAGTGCAAAACTTCAGAAAACCCCGCCGCGACACCCCTCTGAGCCGCAGGCTTTCGCCCAGTGTTTTTATTTCAGCCATCACACTCGCCCCTCTGTCACGCCTTCTGCCCCACCCCCTCGGCACGGAGCAGACGAGCTGTTCGCTTAATCGGATTAGGGAATCGGAAATATCCATCGCCTGGGACTTGAGGATCTCGGGGATGGTGGTGATCTCGACCTGCAGGGCGATAACTTCACCCGAGGCGTTTTTGTGCTCGACGACCCAGACCCCGGCAAAGCTGCTCTCGTAGATGGTGCTGCTACCCAAGCTGTCGAGACTGGCCTCAACCTCCCCTTTTCCAAGGGTACCCAGCAGCCGCTGCTGGTCACCGGGAGCGAAGGGGATCGATCTCAGATCGATAGTGGTGGATCTGCCCTGTCGCTGCAATTCGTTGAGGGCATGGAGAATTTCATGCAGCAAGGGAACCACGTTGCCATGACTTTCCGGCAACACTCCAGGTGATTCAACTCGAACGTCGATGCCCCCTAACTGCGCCACGGTACACTCCTAAAGCGACCTTGCAACCTAAGCATATCTCCAGAATACACCCTTCATACTGACGCAGATCAGGAATTGATTAACTTCTAATCTGCCCCTCGAGTATGCCTAATACCCTTGCCAGT
>AASF01000883.1 GCA_000168735.1 Candidatus Endoriftia persephone str. Hot96_1+Hot96_2
TCAGCAGGCGCAGTGCCGGGTTTTCCTGCTGGGGCCGGGTCAGGATCTTCTGAATGCCAGTCATACTTCGTTCCTCCAGTTATTACCTGGACTATTGAGCCGGATGATTCAGGAGGCCTGATGGCAAAACTGTGGCAATCTGCTGGCATCAAAACCCATGTGACGGGAGTTAGATGCGGGAAAATCTGCTGGAGTAATGCTGTCAGCGCCGGGTGTCGGCAAGATTTACATTTTTTTTGGCTCTGCTCTGGCAGCGGATCGTTCATTTTGCCAGGGAATTTACTGACTGCTCAGGATATTAAGGCTGGTATCTAGCGCGTTTTATCTGTTTCCACGGGGCGAACGCCGGGGGAGAGGTGTCGGGGATCTTTACAGAGGCTTTGCCAGCCCTCTTTTGTTATTCAGTTAAGTCATTGGTCGTTATAGGGGAATTAAATTGTGGCCTGAATTTTGCAAAAAATTGTGACAGTCCCTATATCTGATGCCCAGCCTGCAGGTTGGCGTGAGGTGATTTCCTCCGTTTTTGGTATGGCGTGTCATCGGCAACGCTTACCCGTGCGGCGCGAATACGATGTCCATTCGTTTCCGCAGAGGTCAGATACGCCTGGGATGTAGCACCACCTAATAACAATAAAGGTAGACAATGACGATCAAACACCCCCTCAATTGGCCCGGCTCCGCTGAACTGCTCTTCATCGTCATCCTGTTTTTGAGCCTCAATGCCTTTGCCGAGCCTCTGATCCAGACTGGCTTTGACAGCGGTGCGGATGGCTTCAGCTATCAGGACGATAGCTTCCGCAGCACCAGCGCACCCGCCTATGCGGATGGTAGCTGGAACCCCACCGAGTCGCCCCTGCAGATTGATCTGGGTGGTATCGACAAAAGCGACATCTTCGGCATGTCTGGCGGCTGCCAGCGTGACTTCGAGCTCGGCGGCCTGAGCGAGGTGGTGCTGAGTTTTCGCTACAATCTGACCCAGAGCGCCTGGTACGAAAGCAACGAGCAGAGCCAGATACTGGTGAGCATCGACGGGGTGCTGATCGGCGTCTCGCCCAACGACTACATCGATCAGGTGACCGGCAACGGCAACGGGTGGCCCGGACGAGACCACCGGCTGGCAGAGTGTTGAGCTCAACCTCGGCAGCCTGGCCGCCGGCAGCCACCGCCTGACCCTGGGTGGCTACAACAACCAGAAGACCCACTACACCGAATACACCACCCTGCTGATCGACGACCTGAGCCTCAACGCCCTCAGCAGCAACCAGCCGCCCACCGCGGTGGCCAGCGCCACCCCGGACAACGGTGTGGCCCCCCTCGAGGTGAGCTTCAGCAGCGCCGGCTCAACTGATGCCGACGGCAGCATCCAGAGCTACAGCTGGGTCTTCGGCGATGGCAGCAGCGCGAGTGAGGCCAACCCGAGCCACAGCTACACCAGCCCCGGCAGCTACACGGCGACCCTGACCGTCACCGACGACCAGGGCGGCACCGGCAGCGCCAGCGTGACGATCAGCGTCAGTGATGTGCCCGACACCGAGGCGCCCGGGAC
>AASF01000882.1 GCA_000168735.1 Candidatus Endoriftia persephone str. Hot96_1+Hot96_2
CCCTTAGCTTTTCGAAATCGGCCTTGTACATGATGTCGCTGGAGGTGCGGGCGCCATAGAAGACGGTAATCTTGCCGAAGTCCTCGCGCTGCGCCACCGCCGTCTGGATCACCGGCCAGATCGGCGCCAGGCCGACGCCACCGCCGATGAAGACCAGATCTCGGCCCTTCCAGTCATCCAGGGGAAACTGGTTGCCGTAGGGGCCGCGGATACCGATGAGATCGCCGATCTTGGCGTCGTGGAAGGCGGTGGTGACCCGCCCCATCTTCATGATGCTGAACTGTTTATACTCCTTGACCAGCGGCGAGGAGGCGATCGAGATCATCGACTCGCCCCTGCCGAAGATCGACAGCATGGCGCACTGGCCGCAGGCGTGCTCGAAACCGTCGTCGTTCGGGAACTCGACTTTGAAGGTCTTGATCGCCCTGGCGCCGCGGGTCTCTTCCCTCAATACCGGTGATGCGTCCAATCTGTGGAAGATAGATGTTGTCCGTCATGCTTGGTCCACCCTCTCCAAGACCGCGACAATGTCGATCCCAACCGGACATTCTCGAGTATGCACCGGCACGCAGCCCGTACACTGTTGGGTCTCGTGGTTCTCGACGAAATAAAGGAATTTGTGGCTGACCCGCTGACGCAGGCGCGAGCCGAGGTCGCCCCGGGGGTTGTGTCCCGAGGTATGCATGGTGAAGTCTGGGAACTGACAGTTGTCCCAGGTTCTTACTCGCTCACCCTTGTCGGCGTTCGGGCCGGCCACTTCGTCGTTGATATCGAAGCAGTGGCAAGTCGGACAGAGGAAAGTGCAGATGCCGCAGCCGATACAATGCTGTGCCATCTCGTCCCACAGCGGGGAATCGAAGTGGCTGCAGGATCGCACTCGGGAATGGCGTCCAGGTCGCCGATGGGGCGCTGGGGATGACTGCGTGATGCGTCGTGAACCTTCTCGACCTCGGCCAAATCGCCGTCATGAACCTCATCGAAGGTGTTGCGACCGCGCTCCATGATCTCCACTCCCTTCGCCGTGATTCCCTTGACGTGGAACCGGTCGCCCAGGTCGGTCATCAGGATGTCGAGGCCCTCCTCGGAGTGCGGCGAACCGCCGACCGATTGACAAAAGCAGTTGGGGGAGTGGGGCTCGTTGCA
>AASF01000881.1 GCA_000168735.1 Candidatus Endoriftia persephone str. Hot96_1+Hot96_2
TCCCATCATACTTTCCGTAGACCCGACCCTGATTCGCCACGCCCTGTTCAACCTCCTGAACAATGCGGCACAAGCGCAGCGAATGGAATGGTGTCATCGCGGTAAGGCTGATGCAGGGGAAGAATGAGCGTGGAGACGGCCCCGGCTGGAGTTTGGTGGTTGAGGACCAAGGCTCGGGATTATCAAAGGAGGCGCTGGGTAAGCTCTTTGTTCCGTTTTTTACCACCCGATCGGAGGGCATTGGTCTCGGGCTATCGGTAGTGCAACATATCATGGTTCAGCATGCCGGTCAGATAATTGCTGAAAACCGGCCCGAAGGCGGGGCTCGTTTCACCATCTGGCTGCCCGACACGGAGCCAAATGCGCAGTGACGCCTAAAATCCTCATTGTCGATGACGATTCCTATACGCGGACCTTACTGGAGGGCCTGTTCCGCAACAGCCAGACGAAAGTGGATTTCGCACTCAATGGTGCGGAAGCAAAGAGCAAGTTCCGCGCACGAGATTACCACCTCATCCTGATGGACCAGCGCCTTCCCGATGCGAATGGACTGGATCTGCTGCGGGAGATGCGGCATCAGCGCCCCCAACAGGTCGCCATCCTCATCACCGGTTACGCCGACGTCCGGGACGCGGTCCGGGCTGTCAGGGAGGGGGTGTTCGATTACCTGACCAAACCCTTCGAGAATCTGGAGGAGCTGGAAGCGGTTATAGAGAAGGGGCTGGAGTTGGATCGTGCCTATCGAGAGATCAGGGATTTGCGCGAATCACTAGGAGCTCGGCAGCGAGGGCCTATTCTGATTGGCAGTTCCCCGGCTATCGAAAGATTGTTGCAACAGATGGAACAGGTAGCTCCGCTGGATACCACTGTCCTTCTCGAAGGCGAGAGCGGAACAGGCAAGGAGTTGGTTGCCCAACTGATTCATAACGCAAGTTCGCGCACTGAAGGGCGCTTCATGGCAATCAACTGTGGTGCTCAGTCAGAGCAGCTTCTTGAAAGCACCCTCTTTGGTTTTGAAAAAGGGGCATTTACCGGAGCAGTCCGAACCACAGTAGGCTACCTAGAGGAGGCAGATGGTGGCACGCTGTATCTGGATGAGATTGCGGACATGAGCCAGAAACTGCAAACCAGTATGTTGCGGGTTCTGCAGGAGCGAACCTTTACCCGTCTGGGGAGCACCCAGGTGCGCTCCAGCGACTTCCGCCTGATCTGTGCCACCAACAAACGGCTTGAGGACGAGGTAAAAGAGGGCCGGTTCCGGGAGGATCTTTTCTACCGCATCAACGTGGTGGCGCTCCCCTTGCCGCCCCTGCGCGAGCGACGGGAGGATGTCCTGGCGCTCAGCACCCACTTTCTGGCCCATTTCAATGCCAAATTCGACAAGACAGCAGGGCCTCTGACGCCAGTGGCCATTCGTGCCCTAGAAACCTGTCCCTGGCCAGGCAACGTACGCCAACTCCAGCATGCCATGGAACGGGCTGTGGCCCTCAAGAGCGACGGACCCGTTACCGCGGATGACTTGGATCTCATCGCGCAAACTTCGGAGCCAATGGTGCAGGAAATCGGCACGCTCCTTCCCTACCAAGAGGCTCGTGGAAATTTCGAACGTGATTACCTTACCCGCCTATTGGAGGCAACAGGTGATAACGTCTCCGAAGCCGCTCGGCAAAGTGGGCTTTCCCGCCAGAATCTCTACGTGCGAATGAAACGCTGGGGGTTTGTCGGGAAATCGTGACATCTGTCATCGTTCAGTGACAGTTTTATGTGACGTAGCCCCACACTTGTCATCTTTCAGTTACAGGCCCATGCGCCGCCGCCCCGTGTATAGCTCGCATCCTATTGATCTTACGATATTATTTCCCAATGACGGGTTGGTATAAATATTGCCTGATTCTGTTTTAGAAAAACAAGCGACAGAGGAGATGTCATGAAACGCATGACACAGATCCTGGTTATTACCGCCTGCGGAAGTAGTGTGCCGGCAGCG
>AASF01000880.1 GCA_000168735.1 Candidatus Endoriftia persephone str. Hot96_1+Hot96_2
AACGAATTCGCCCTTGATCAGAGCTATCTAATAGGTGGTAATCCCCGCTACCCACCGACTGCAGTTCGAGCGACTGAAGCGCCTCACCGGTCGCGAGCTGGAGCTGATTGAAGAGGATGAACTGAGCGATGCGTTTGCCGACTGCGAACCAGGCTCGGTGCCTCCCTCCGGCCAGCCCTATGGGCATCGAAACCCTGCTGGATCGTTCACTTGCCGATCAGCCGGAGATCTATTTTGAAGCCGGTGACCATAGCCTGGTGATCCGGGTTTCCCGCCAGCAATTTTTAAGCCTGCTGGGTGATGCGGAGCCGGTCAACGTGAGCGAGCACATCTAAAGCCTGAGCCGTAATGCCTGCGTCTGACAGGACGCGATAGAATTTGCGTGCCGGACCAAACTGGTATAATCTTCGCGCTCCCTTCTGGAGAGGTGTCCGAGCGGCTGAAGGAGCACGCCTGGAAAGTGTGTGTACGTTAATAGCGTACCCCGAGGGTTCGAATCCCTCCCTCTCCGCCAAAACACAAAAAAGCCGGTTCTCTGAAGCCGGTTTTTTTGTGCCTGAATCCCGGTGTTCTGGGCCTTCCGGCCGGTTCAAACGTACACGGCCATTTCCATTTCGTTCCGACATTCGCCCTCTCTGACTCTCTCTTGGGTCGATATTCTCTGAGCCTCGCCCTCGGAAGCATGGCCCCGGAGAACCGGGGCGAACATCTAGGGTGCTTACTAGCGGGTATCAGTGTCGGGGCAACCAGGGGTATCGCTGATCTGGCCGCATAACTACCGGTCGTGTTATCAGTCAGGTAG
>AASF01000879.1 GCA_000168735.1 Candidatus Endoriftia persephone str. Hot96_1+Hot96_2
GATCAAGACTTTATCCTGTTCGACTGTCCACCATCGGCGGGAATTCTTGTCTCGAATGCCATGTTTGCTGCTGATGAGGTTCTGATCCCGGTTAGTGGTGATTACCTCTCTCTCAGTGGTCTGGCCAAGATGATGATGACGCTGAAACGATTTGAGCCATATCTTGACAAAGCCCCACGAAAAATGGATTGAGATGAGTCGTGTCTATCCTCGCAGGCGGCTATTTAGGGAGGTGTGCGACAAACTGCTTGGCCATTTTCCCGGACAGGTGTTGGCAAACCCCATAAAGGAAGCCGCAGTGATGGCAGAGTGCCCTGGAGTCGGGCGAACCATATTCGAATATCGCCGATCAAGCCAGTCAGCAAAAGAGTTCGAGGGCTCTGGCAACCGATCTTCTTGAAAGGAGGACGATGTGAGTACTTCCAAAAAAAGGCCCCAGGTGTCGGTGATGAGTCATGATCCGGTTGGTAATTTCGATGAACTGGATGCCAAAAATGTACCAGTTGATGTTGCTGGGGGGGCAGTAGCTGATTTTGGTACCCAGAGATGGGGGGCCGGACAGAACAACAGGTGGCGTCGGTGGATTCTGATGCGCAGGAGGTCGATTGTGATGAAAACGAGGCCTCCCTCAATGAGGCACATGGGACAACAGATGATGATCTGACTGTGGC
>AASF01000878.1 GCA_000168735.1 Candidatus Endoriftia persephone str. Hot96_1+Hot96_2
TTTAAACGAATTCGCCCTTGATCACCAACACCGGTCCCTACTGCGGTATCGCCTGGGTTGGCCAGGGTGATAGCAACGGCACCTTCCGCTCCTACGCCAAGAAC
This sequence comes from Candidatus Endoriftia persephone str. Hot96_1+Hot96_2, assembly GCA_000168735.1. GTDB lineage: Bacteria > Pseudomonadota > Gammaproteobacteria > Chromatiales > Chromatiaceae > Endoriftia > Endoriftia persephonae. The sequence continues at coordinate 105 of AASF01000878.1, forward strand.
TACGCCTACAGTGTGACTGGCTACACTTGCGTCAGCAGCTTCGCCCACGAACTGGGCCACAACCTGAGCCTTGGTCACTCCCTGCAAACAGGGCAGCACCGGCAACCTCTACGAGCATGGTTGTGGGCTACGGCGTCGACAATACCTTTGTCACCCTGATGGCCTACGAATCGGCCTTCAGCACCTACAACGAGCAACAGCTGCACTCCAATCCGGCCCTCTCGACCTGTGTGGATCTGCCCTGCGGCGTACCCCACGACCAAGCAGGCTCATCAGACGCATCCTTCTCACTCAGAGCCGGCGGCCCCCAGGCGGGTACCTGGCGTCCCACCGTCGTTGATGGCGGCGGTAGCAAACCCGGGACCGGAACCGAATTGGGCACTAACGGCAACTTCGACAGCCTGGATGGCTGGAGCGTCTTCCCCAGCGACAGTTGGGGAACCCTGAGCCAGACTGAGGATCTGGTTGACAGCGTGGCCGCAGCCGCGGTCAGCGGTCGCCGCTCCAGCGTCGCTGGTCCATTCCAGACCTTAGATGTAGCTAACATCGAGGCCGGCACCACCTACAACTTCACCGCCTGGGCTAAGCTGGGTGAAGGCACCTACTCGCGCCAGCGGGCTTACGCCTACCTCTACACCAAGGATGCAAACAACCGCGGCCGCTGGCACCGTCTGGCCAGGACCTCCATCGTCCAGAACGAATGGACCAAACTGCAGGGGCAGCTTCACTGCCGGCGATATCGCGCTCAGCAGCGCCAAACTGCTAATCTGGGGCCCCAGCCGCCGCAACGACTTCCTGGTGGATGAGGTCTCCTTCAGCAGCGCTGCCAGTACTCCCACCACCCCCACCAACCTGGTCGCCAATGCCGACTTCGAGAGCAATGCCGACGGCTGGAACGGCAAGTACGGCGCACAGCTGGCAACCGTGGCGGATGGCTACGGCGACAGCATGAAGTCCCTTTCCATGACCAACCGCCGACGCTGGTACAGTGGTGCCAGCTACGACCTGACCGGAAGCCTGGAGAACGGCAAGACCTACAGCATCTCCGCCAAGGTCAAGACAGCTGAGGATAACCAGCGTGGTCGCATCTATCTGCTGATTCGCGCCAACAACCGTTATCGCTGGTACTTCGTCAAGCGCCAGGATGTCGGTACCAACTGGAGCGAGCTGAGCGGCGAGAAGACCATCAACGTCAGCGGCGATATCCAGTCCGCCCAGGTGGTATTCATGGTCGGCCATAGCGG
>AASF01000877.1 GCA_000168735.1 Candidatus Endoriftia persephone str. Hot96_1+Hot96_2
AATCGCCCTTAATTCTCTCTCTCCGAGAGGTACTCTGTAAAGCGTGTACTGGTGAGCGCATAAACAGATTTCATCTGCTCCAGTAGTCCGGGGGCCTTTTCATCAAAACTCTTGTCGTCGATTCGTGTGGCACTGAGGCTCATCTCATAGAGCGCAAAGGCTCCTAAATGGCCTGCGCTATCAACTAGCAGATGGGCATGGTAGCGAAATGCGGGGGCGTCGCCTGTATTGAGGGTCGTCTCCATCTGCTCCAGAATCTGGTTGCTCTCGAGGGTAAAGCGGTTTACCAGATCGGCAATAAAATCGGGCGCATTGCCAAGATTTTCCAAGTTGTCGAGGACCAGAGTGTCCAGGATCTCCGGATTGTGAAAACGGGTTGTGGCCTGACCTGGCCGCTCCTCGATGAGTGCTGAGTTGTCTGACTCCGGTTCTCCGGCAAGGATGGTCTCAGTGAGCACTTTGAGAAATTCATGGGACTCGATGGGCTTGAACATACAGGCGTCAGCTCTGACCTGTTCACACTCTCTTACAGTATCTGGAGTGTTCTGTTCACTGATGACGATGAACGGCATCCAGCGGGTGACAGAGCGGGTGAAGTGGTGGAGTTTGATGACCTGGATGCCGCTCATTACGGGCATTGCCATATTGACTATGGCCAGGTCAAAGTGGTGGCTCTCGAGAGCATCGAGCGCCTGTTCCCCATTCTCCACTGTATAAACTTTATGACCGGCGCGTTTCAGGATGCGCTCCATCAGATTGCGGTCACTGGCGTTGCCTTTCAGCCAGGAGAATGTCTTGTGGTGGCAGCACGGGCTGTTGTTGTTTGTGCAGTCGCCCCAGCAGGCTGGTGATCTGTGTGCGTTCGTCGCTGATACCGTGTTGCGAGCGTATTGCTGCAAACAGCAATGATTTGTTCAGTGGTGTCTCCAGGATATGGGTGTAGCCGGAGGCGGAGAGACGTTCCCGGTAGCTTTCAGGTTGACGGGGGCCGATATAGATCAGAATTAGTCCAAAAAGCCTGGGTTCCTGGTCGATCGCTGTAGAGATCTGGATCGGGTCCACATCAAGATGGCGTAGGTCGACGATCATTACGCTGAAAGGG
>AASF01000876.1 GCA_000168735.1 Candidatus Endoriftia persephone str. Hot96_1+Hot96_2
TCTGCGGTTAACGAATTCGCCCTTAGCTTGCTGATGGTGTTGGTGACCTTTCTGGTGGTGGTGCTGCGCTATGCCTTCGATCTAGGCTGGATCGCGATGCAGGAGTCGATCACCTATATGCATGCGGCGCTGTTTTTGGTCGGTGCTGCCTATTACCCTGAAGCACAAAGGGCATGTGCGGGTGGATGTTTTCTTCGGTCGCTTCTCGGCGCGAGCCAAGGCCTGGGTCGATCTGCTCGGCAGCCTGCTGTTGCTGCTGCCGGTCTGTCTCTTTATCTTCTCTGTCAGCTGGGACTATGTGGCGCAATCCTGGTCGCTGTATGAGGGCTCCCGGGAGGCGGGTGGTTTGGATGGGGTCTATCTGCTGAAGAGCCTGATCCTGGTAATGGCAGCACTGCTGGTGCTGCAGGGGTTGTCGATCATGATCCGCTGCGGCCAGGTGCTGAGGAAGCTGCGGGCATGATGCCGGAGCTGTTGCCGCTGCTGCTGTAACTTGCTGATCGCCTAGGTGCTGTTGCTGGGCTATCCGGTGGCCTTTCTCGCTGGGCGGAACGGCGCTGGCGTTTGCCTGGATTGGTGGCTTTACTGGCTATTTTGATGGCGCCTTCCTGGAGGCCCTGCCGAATCGCCTCTACGGCATCATGACAACGAGACGCTGATCGCGGTGCGCTGTTTGTCTT
>AASF01000875.1 GCA_000168735.1 Candidatus Endoriftia persephone str. Hot96_1+Hot96_2
GCTTTTTCAATCTCATTGATTTTTTCTCTCATAAATTGCACTGGGTGGCGGCTCATCTGGAGCAGGAGCACGTTGAGACGGTAAATTCCCGATACTTCTTAGCTTTTGGAAGCTAAGCCATGTGCCTTTAATCCGAGTGTTGCGTATTGCAACTGGCGCTCTTCAAACCCTTCTTCATAATCCGGGGGTGAGGCTGCATATTCAAATGCTCCAGATATTTTATGATTTGCTGCTTCTATTTGGTTAGGGAAGCTAAGCACCTCATACATGATTTCTGCCGGGAGTGATTTCCATTCAACTTCGACGGTAAGTGGGTCAAAAAATGGTGTTTCTGTTTGTATGGACCTGCATCCGTCTTTGTCTGACTGGCCATAACAAAGACCATCGTCTGAAACAACATCAGCGCAACCGTTCACGAACATATCGAGAAGACATGAAATACGAATAGCCAAATACTCAAGCTCTTTTTTTCTCGTGTGCTTTTGAAACCACCATTCCTTTACGGCATTGAGCAAAACACCAAGAGCCACACCGATTAACACATAAGCTGTTTTATCCATACGGACTCACTTTTTGTGGCGCATAACGCTGCAAATCACCGGAAAAATAAAGTTGCAGAGCGAAGCGGCGCAGCTTTATTTTGTCCGAGTGAATTTGCCTTGTTAAGTGCTCTTTTTGGGCACTGATTATCCCAGCCCATCCTTATACTGCGCGAGTATGAGAGCATTAGCAAGCGTAAAGAGGAAGCCCCAAAGCTAAGGCGATTCCGCCGCTAATT
>AASF01000874.1 GCA_000168735.1 Candidatus Endoriftia persephone str. Hot96_1+Hot96_2
ATCAAGCTTCTTCACCTGGCTAGGCTTAGGCATCGTCATAACCGCCGTCCTGCATCAGTACAAGAACCCAATACCCGAGCTTTTTACTCGGCTTTCTAATCAAGTATAGCTACTCACATAAAAAAGCAAATAAGGTATATAAAGTCGCTTTCACCACACCACCGCCTTGCCCAAGCCTCCAACGGTTGCTAGATTAAGGCCGATTACGGAAACCTCATCGTGGCCCGGAATAGCCCCAGCTTGGACTAGAGCTCCAGCGATTCGCATAAGGCCATGTCAATACACTGATATTACGAAGAAATTTTATGCTGTTCCGACGCATCCGCGGCCTCTTCTCCAACGATCTCTCCATCGACCTTGGCACCGCCAACACGCTGATCTACGCCCGTGGCCAGGGCATCGTGCTGAATGAGCCTTCGGTGGTGGCAATCCGCCAGGACCGCGGCCCAGGCGGTGCAAAGTCCGTGGTCGCGGTAGGTGAAGAGGCAAAAAAGATGCTCGGCCGCACCCCGGCCAACATCACCGCCATCCGCCCCATGAAAGAGGGCGTGATCGCCGACTTCACGGTCACCGAAAAAATGCTGCAGTACTTCATCCACAAGGTGCATGAGACCCGCATCCTGCGGGCCAGGCCACGGGTGCTGGTATGCGTGCCCTGTGGCTCTACCCAAGTGGAGCGGCGTGCGATCAAGGAGTCCGCTGCCGGCGCCGGCGCCCGCGAGGTCTACCTGATCGAAGA
>AASF01000873.1 GCA_000168735.1 Candidatus Endoriftia persephone str. Hot96_1+Hot96_2
TTTAACGAATTCGCCTGATCAAAAACCAGGAACCGATAAAGGTTCCCAGTAAGGCAATATGGCTCCGCCGGGACAGGCTCGAACTGCCGACCTAGTGATTAACAGTCACCCGCTCTACCGACTGAGCTACCGGGGAATTGCATTGAGGCGCGAATATTAATGACCTCTCCGGCCCTCGTCAATAGTCTGGGCGAGAAAAATTAGTTGCAGGTCAGTTTTTTTCCGCCCGCCCCTTTGTCCGAGATGCGTATTCGGCCGGGGTTGCCGAAGATGAGGGCTTTGGGGGGGATCTCTGCTGAGCTGCTGCAGAAGGTGATGGTGGCGTTGTAACCTGAGGCCCAGCCGTTGGGATCGAAGCGGATCAGGGGCCTGCCGGAGGTGGTGGTTATCCGTACTGGGGTGTTTGAGCGGGCGTTTTGCCAGACGCGCAGCCGTAGATCTCCCTGGTCTGCCTTTTTGTTCCTGTTGCGATCGAGAAAAAGCAGGATACCCTGGTGCCACTCGGTGCTTTTCAGGCAGTTGATACCATCGCGGCTGGGGCAGAGAATCGCGTAATCGGTTTGCTGGATGGCGCTGATGCGAGCCATCTGAAGGTGTGTCAGAAAGCTCTGCAGGCTGCTTGTGCAGCTGGTTCTGTGCGCTGAAATGACGGTACTCGGGAAA
>AASF01000872.1 GCA_000168735.1 Candidatus Endoriftia persephone str. Hot96_1+Hot96_2
TTGATCATCCAGTCGGGCAACGATGCCTGTGTTGCCCTGGCAGAACACATCGCCGGCAGCGAAGAGACCTTCGCCGAAGTCATGAACAACCATGCGCGCCGGCTCGGCATGCACGCCAGCCACTTCATCAACAGCACCGGCCTGCCCGACAAAGACCACTACACCACCCCAGAGGACATCGCCAAGGTCGCGATGGCCACCATCCGCGAGTTTCCCGACTACTACAAGTGGTACAGCGAGAAGTCCTTCGTCTTCAACAAGATCAAACAACACAACCGCAACAAGCTGCTGTGGCGCGACAACACTGTCGACGGCATGAAGACCGGCCACACCGAGGCCGCCGGCTACTGCCTGGTGGCCTCCGCCCAGCGCGAGCAGATGCGCTTAATCTCGGTAGTGATGGGCACCAAGAGCGAGAAGGCACGCGCCTCTGCCAGTCAGGCGCTGCTCAACTACGGTTTCCGCTTCTTCGAGAGCCATCGCCTCTACAGTGCCGGCGAAACCCTCAACCGGGCGCGCATCTGGAAGGGCAACAAACCACAGATTGCGCTAGGGCTGGCCCACGACCTGCATGTCAGCATTCCCCACAAACAGTACAAAAAACTCAATGCGCAGCTCGACGTGATCCCCACCATCACCGGCCCCGTGCAGCAGGGGCAGGAAGTGGGTCAGGTACGCATCGAA
>AASF01000871.1 GCA_000168735.1 Candidatus Endoriftia persephone str. Hot96_1+Hot96_2
CCCTGATCATCCCGGTGCCCTACTGGGTCTCCTACCCTGACATGGCGCTGCTAGCGGGCGGTGTGCCGGTCTACGTGCACGCCGATGCCTCGCAGCACTTCAAGATCACTCCGGCCCAACTGCAGGCGGCGATCACCAGCTTGACCAAGCTGGTGGTGATCAACAGCCCCTCCAACCCCACCGGCATCGCCTATAGCCGTCAGGAGCTGGAGGCGTTGGGCGAGGTGTTGCGGGAGCACCCTAAGCTGCTGATCGCCACCGACGACATGTACGAACACATCCTCTGGTCGGACGAGCCCTTCTGCAACATCCTGATGGCCTGCCCCGACCTCGCCAACCGCACTTTGGTACTGAACGGCGTCTCCAAAGCCTATTCGATGACCGGCTGGCGCATCGGCTACGCCGGCGGCCCCGCCAATATCATCAAGGCGATGAAGAAGATCCAATCCCAGAGCACCTCCAATCCCACCTCCATCTCCCAAGTAGCGGCACAAACGGCGCTGGAGGGGCCCCAAGAGTGCATCAAGGAGATGCTCACCTCGTTCAAAGAGCGTCACGACTATGTACTGGAACGGCTCAACACGATGCCCGGCATCTCCTGTCTGCCGGCCGACGGCACCTTCTATCTCTTCCCTAATATCGAAGGGGCGCTGGAATCGATCGGCGGTGTCAGCAACGACCTGGAGTTGGCGGAATATCTGATCGAACAGGCCGGCGTGGCCCTGGTGCCCGGCTACCGCATTCGGCCTCGGCGGCCATGTCAGGATATCCATCGCCACCAGCATGACAAATCTGCAAAACGCCCTCGACCGGATCGAAAGCGTTTTGAGCTGAGAGATCGCCT
>AASF01000870.1 GCA_000168735.1 Candidatus Endoriftia persephone str. Hot96_1+Hot96_2
CCCTTGATCATCCTTCTCCAGCAACACCAACTCCTGTGCGGCGTAGCGCTCACCCACCGGCAACACCATGCGCCCACCAGGCCGCAGCTGCTCGATCAGCGTCGGCGGAACCTCCACTGCGGCCGCGGTTACCAGGATGATGTCGAAAGGCGCCTCTTCCGCCCAGCCATTGCGGCCATCCCCAACCCGGTAGTGGATGTTGTTGTAGCCAATGGTATCAAGGCGCTGCCTAGCGGCCCGCGCCATCTCAGGCAGGATCTCAACGGTATAGAGTTGATTGACCAGCTCCGCCAGAATCGCAGTCTGGTATCCCGATCCGGTCCCCACCTCGAGCACCTTGTCATGGGTTTCCGGCGCCGCCACATCGGTCATCAGGGCGACGATAAACGGCTGGGAGATAGTCTGCCCTGAGCCGATCGGCAAGGGACTGTTATCGAAGGCGTGCTGCAGCATCGCCGGCCCCACAAACTGCTCCCGGGGAACGCGCTCCATCGCCGCCAACACCGACCGACTGATCTCCGAACGTCCCGTCATCCGGCCGACGTAGCGGGTCTCATCGACGATGTCGCGAATCATCCCGAACCTATCACTACCCATGCCATCCCCCCAGAGGTCCTATGAACTACCAACATCCATCCTGGAAAGGTGATTACAAAATCTACGCAACCAACAAAACGTGAACGGAGTCACGTTTTTCATAACTAATTATTCCTGGCCTGTCAACTTAAACCAAAACAAATCAGTCGTTAGAGACTTCATCCGTGACTATGCCAGCACACCCTGTACTTCCAACTCACGGATTTTATCAGCGCACCCTGAGCCGCCTCCTCGAACTCCAGATCCCGCGCGTGCTGGTACATCTCATCCTCCAGCGCCTTGATGCGTTTGGCCATCTGCCGTGGTGACAGGGCCGCATACTCCGCCTGCTCCTCCACCACTTTAGCATAGCGTTTGGCTGACCCCGGGGCACCGGGATAGGCTCCCTCCAGAATGTCGGCAACTGATTTGCGGATGGTCTCCGGAGTGATGCCGTGAGCCTCATTATGGGCGATCTGTTTGCTGCGGCGGCGGCTCGGTCTCGTCGATGGCGCGGCGCATCGATCCGGTGATCTCATCCGCATAGAGGATCGCCTTGCCGTTGGCGTTGCGCGCGGACCGGCCGATGGTCTGGATCAGCGCGCCTACGGAGCGCAGAAAGCCCTCCTTGTCGGCATCCAGAATCGCCACCAGCGAGACCTCTGGCATATCGAGCCCTTCGCGCAACAGGTTGATGACC
>AASF01000869.1 GCA_000168735.1 Candidatus Endoriftia persephone str. Hot96_1+Hot96_2
GATCATGAAGGTGGCGGTGCCCTTGTGGAAACATTCGCCCAGATTGGGGCAGTGCGTGCTCTTCGCAGACCGAACTGAGCTTGTGTTCACGCAGCAGCTTGCGCACCCGATTGACCTGGCCGCCCAGCGGCGCCTTGGCGCGAATCCATTTGGGTTTGCGTAGCAGGCTGTCGCGCTGTTCCACCTTTACCGGGATGCGGGCGAGCTTGCTCTCACCGCGTTGATGGCTATCGGGGGTTGAGCGGGAAGGTGGCTGGTGGGTTTTGGTTTCACTCATCGGGGCTGGATTTGGGATGTGTCGCTGTCAAAACGCAGAGTGTACTCCAGTCGATCGGCCAGTTGTTGCGCCAATTCCACGGCTAGGATGGGGATGGGCGTGTGGCATCCTAGTTCTGACAACTGGGTCACCGCCAGCCCCGGATAGCCGCAAGGATTGATGCGGCTGAAGGGCTCGGTTTCCATCGCCACATTGAGGCTGAGGCCGTGGTAGCTGCAGCCACGTCGTACGCGCAGACCCAGGGCGGCGATCTTGCGTCCCTCTACATAGACTCCGGGGGCGTCGGCACGGGCTTCTGAGGTGATGCCCCGCTTGGCGAGCAGCTCGATCACCGACTGCTCCAGTAGGGTTACCAAGGCGCGCACGCCAAGTTTGGCGCGGCGCAGGTCGAGCATCAGATAGGCAATCAGC
>AASF01000868.1 GCA_000168735.1 Candidatus Endoriftia persephone str. Hot96_1+Hot96_2
GAATTCGCCCTTGATCATTTGAATTTGTAAGCCCGCAAAACAATCCAAGAATTACATTGTGACAATACGGTGCTTGTCTACATCAGATGGTCGCTGTGAAACCAACCCTAAACCTAAGCCATATTTTCGGCCTTCTTTTGCTATCCTACGAATAGCTTCTTGAGCCTCTCTATACTGTGCTTCACCGTGATTGGGTACATAACGATGCGCTTCTTCGCAGATAAAAAGGACAGGGTCTTTCTGACGCTCTTCTGTTGTTTGCCATAATTTGTATTGAAACAATAGCCGAGCAACTATTGCAGTTAATGGGCCTGCCACCTCGTTTGGCAATCCAGAAATATCTATAATGCGAATTATCTTTACCATCGACATCCCCAATAAATTGATTCAATACATCCTTGAGTGAGGGTGAATCTGAATTATGTTCATTCATCATAAACCCTAATTGCGGATTAGCTCTAAGAACTTTAAGTTTTTTCAAAATTGAATCAACTTTGTCTCGCCCAGAAGAAGCAGCAAGATTATCTGTTTTATTTGGCTTTCGTCCTTGCACCTTGTCTATATGCTTTATGAACTTGTTCTAGCTTAAACAGGTCCCAGGTTTATCTCTATCAAAATTTACAAGGTCATCATCAGTTTTTCCATCAACTTTTTCTGCAAGTGCTCCCCCCGTAGGGTTATCACCCAAATCTTTAAGTAAGCCTGACTCTAAATTGCCGTGCATAAGTTATCGCTTCGTAAACAATATTATTCTGGGAAGTTGCCTCAAATTCTGTTTTACCTATAATTAATGAGCGCAATTCATCACTGGACATTAACCAGTATGGTAGTTTTAGTAAATTACCATCAATTTCATTTGCTGCTGCATCGTTGTACGCTCGTAAAACCGTTGCCCTTTCACCAAAAGCACTCGCGTACTCACCATGTGGATCAATCATAATAATTCTTGGGTTTAAAGTTTTGTCATTTGACGAATGCTCTAAAATTGAGTGCAAGATCGATGAGACAGTACCCGATTTCCCTGAGCCAGTTGAACCAAGAATGGCAAAATGATGACCAAATAATTTGTCAATATTGGCTCTGCAAATAGCATTGTTACCCCCAACATAATTTCCTATTGGAACCATTGGGTTGACAGAGCTTTCTTCGGCATTCGTTTCCGCAGCCTTGTATAACTGACTCCAACTCTTCATTTAAGCAAAGATACACCTGTTGTAGGGGTAAAGGATATGTTTCAACACCTCTGGTAAAATTA
>AASF01000867.1 GCA_000168735.1 Candidatus Endoriftia persephone str. Hot96_1+Hot96_2
CCCTGATCACCCTCATCGGCGCTAACCCGATGGTACTCACCGTCAATGTCGACACCTATAGTGAACCGGGCGCAACCGCCAGCGACACGGTGGATGGGGATCTCTCCGGCAGCCTAGTGATCGGCGGCGATACAGTCGATACCAACACCATCGGCAGCTATAGCGTGACCTACGATGTCACCGATGCCAGCGGCAATGCCGCGACTCAACTGACCCGAACGGTTCAGGTGACAGCACCCGCCCCGGATGCACCAATCAATGTGAGCATGAGCTTCAGCTTCAAGCAGATCAGCTTCAGCTGGGACGCCTCGGCCGGTGCTGATC
>AASF01000866.1 GCA_000168735.1 Candidatus Endoriftia persephone str. Hot96_1+Hot96_2
GATCACCACCGAGGCGCTCTATTTCGATGGTCGCCAGTCACAGGCACGGCGGGTTCGTGTCTCACTGAATGGCCGTGACCTGTGGATCGAGTATGCCACCGGGCGAGTGCTTCTGGCCGACCTCGGAACTGCGTATCACCCCTCAGCTGGGGAGTGCGCCTCAGGGGGATCTTTCTGCCCGAGGGCGGCAAACTTGAAGTGGCCAATCATGACTTCATGCTGCAACTGGAGGCGCTGACTGATAGGACAGGGGAGGGGCGCTGGTTGCACCATCTGGAGAGCCGCTACCGCTATGTGATTCTGGCCGTGTCTCTGGCACTTGGGCTTGGTTGGTTGATGATCTCCCAGGGAGTGCCGCTGGCGTCACGTTACCTCGCATTTGCCACGCCGCTCCAGCTTGACCTGATCCTGGGAGAGGAGGTGCTGGCGCTGCTCGACAAGCGTTGGCTGGAACCCTCTAAGCTGCCAGAGACAGAACAGCAGCACTATCGGCAACTGTTTCAGCGGATGGTTCGGGAGGCCGATGCCGCGACGCCGCTGCAGCTGCAGTTCCGAGCTGGCGGCACGGTCGGCGCCAACGCCTTCGCGCTGCCCTCGGGCATCGTGGTGGTGACCGATGAGCTGATTGAGCTGGCACAGGCGGATGCAGAAGTGATGGGGGTGTTTGCCCATGAGATCGGGCATCTGGTGTATCGCCACGGGGTCCGCCATGTGCTGCAGGATTCGCTGCTGGTGCTGCTGACCACTCTATTTGTGGGGGATGCTGCCTCCAG
>AASF01000865.1 GCA_000168735.1 Candidatus Endoriftia persephone str. Hot96_1+Hot96_2
GCGCGCGCGAATTTCGCCCTGATCATCAACCGTGCCGACAAACTGGGGCTGGCCCAGCTGCACCAGATCCAGCGGGGGGGTCGGGCTGCTCCCACCACCAGCGCCTACGCCTATCTGCATAACACCAGCACCCCGCACCCTCACCGCCGATGCCAGGAAGCGGCTGGAGGCGATCGAGTCACTGGAGGATCTGGGAGCGGGCTTCACCCTTGCCACCCACGACCTGGAGATCCGCGGCGCCGGTCGAGCTGCTGGGGGAGGGGCAGAGCGGACAGATCCAGGAGATCGGCTTCACCCTCTACACCGAGTTGCTGGAACGGGCGGTGCAGTGCACTCAAGGCCGGCAGTGCCACCGGAGCTCGACCGCCCCCTCGACCACGGCACCGAGATCGAACTGCAGATCCCGGCGCTGCTGCCCGACGACTACCTGCCCGACGTGCACAGCCGTCTGGTGCTCTACAAACGCATCGCCAGCGCTGCCAACCAGGATGAGCTGCGCGAGCTGCAGGTGGAGATGATCGACCGCTTTGGCCTGCTGCCGGAGGCGGCCAAGAACCTGTTCGAGATCACCGCCCTGAAGCTGCGCGTGCATACACTCGGCATCCGTAAGATCGAGGGCGGACCTCAGGGCGCCCGAATCCTGTTCGACCGCGAGCCGAAGATCGATCCGGCCCAGTTGATCCGCCTGATCCAGAGTCGACCCTCGATGTATAAACTGGATGGGGCGGACAAACTGCGCTTCTTCGATGATCTAAGCGACCCGGCCAGGCGGGTCGAGCGCATCGGACGGTTGATCGATACCCTGATGGGTT
>AASF01000864.1 GCA_000168735.1 Candidatus Endoriftia persephone str. Hot96_1+Hot96_2
GATCACGCCCTCTTCAAGGATGCCTTCTATTCCCACTCGAGCGCTCCCGTTCTTCCATTCATAGATGAAGCCGATTGGAACCAGGATACCGAGAAACAGCATCATCGCCAGGTAGCCGACCATGCCGATCTTCTCCAGCACCACAGCCCAGGGGAAATAGGAAGGCAATCTCCAGATCGAAGATTATGAAGAGGATCGCCACCAGATAAAAACGCACATCAAACTTCATGCGCCCATCTTCAAAGGCCTCGAAACCGCACTCATAGGGTGACAGCTTCTCGCTATCGGGCTTGCGCGTTCCCAACAGGAAACCCATACCGATAACCACAGGCCCTATCACGATCGCCACCCCAACAAAGATCAGGATGGGCAAATAGTTTTCTTAGCATTATTATGCCCGCCCCTCCGGACGATCAGCCTTTCGTTTTGCACGAACTATCTGGGGCGAAAAGTCTAAAGCAGACACCCCCCTCTGTCAAGCTAGTCACTTTATATATTTTCTTTAATATCAATCAGTTATACCGCTTTTGCTGGCATAAAAAAACGGTATCACCGAGACTCCGATGATACCGTTCAGAGATGGTGCCGATGGCCGGATTTGAACCGGCACGGCTTACGCCACTACCCCCTCAAGATAGCGTGTCTACCAATTCCACCACATCGGCAAATTTTGTCTTACTCGCCCCCTGCAGGCTTAGGAACATCTGCTTCAGGCGCTGCAGGCGCAGCCACCACTGGCAGATCCGAGGCACTCTCCTGCTGCTCGATAACCGCTGCCGGCGCATCACCAACCGCATCCATCAAACCCTCAGGCTCGCGTTTCTGGCTGGCAAAAACGGCCAGCGCGATACTGGTAATAAAAAACAGCGCCGCCAGCAGCGCTGTCGCCCTGGAGAGGAAGGATGCCGAACCCTGTGCGCCAAACACAGTGGCAGAGGCTCCACTACCAAAGGCGGCACCACGCATCCGCGCCCTTGCCATGCTGCATCAGCACCAGCCCTATCAGGCCGATGGCAAGAAACAAATGAAAAACTACCAGTATCGTCTGCATTATTTGATTCGTCGTTACCGCAACACTTAATTGGCAGCGGTGCAAATACCCAGAAAATCCTCGGCAACCAAGGATGCACCACCGATCAGACCACCATCGATATCCGGCTTGCCAATCAACTCTTTGGCATTACCGTGCTTCATCGAGCCACCGTAGAGG
>AASF01000863.1 GCA_000168735.1 Candidatus Endoriftia persephone str. Hot96_1+Hot96_2
GATCAATGCGGAACGTAACGTGGGTGAGAACGGCAACATCCAGCTGATCGTCTCCCAGGTTGAGGAGAACAAGATCCCCGGACTGAATGCGGATGGAGATGCCGAGCATCCGTTCCTGATGAAGGGCGTCGATTCGATCACTGGCAAGGTCAATGGCTTCCTCAACGTTACCCCGCGTCTAGCAGCGACGGCGCAGAGCTTCAACAATGCAGCCCAGGCCGGCATGTTGACCGGCGGTGTGCCGATGGCGAGCGGCCTGGTGGGTTTCGCCGGCCTGAGTGTGGACGGTTTTGCCAGCAACCCGGACCCGATCGGCAGTGGCACGTCAGTGCAGTGTGATGCTCAACCAGATCGCCCAGTTTGGTCTGACCGATCCGACCGTGGCGGTTGATCCCAACGGCAACTTCTGGGTCACCAATCTGACCAGTGTCACCGGGCAGTTGCCAACTGATGTGACCTGGGATGTCAGTCAGGCTTCATCAGCGTTCGAGTATATGGCCAACGCTACTTTCTCCACCTTTAACTCCTTTTCCGGGGCGGGTGCGACCGGTAACAGCGCCGGTGCAGTCTATGAGCGTGACTATCCGAACGATCTGGATGCCAACTTTGGCGCACGTTATCGCGGCAGCACCGATGGTGGCTTTAACTACTCCTTCAACTACTTCTATCACTACGACTCCAACCCCTATGTGGAGATTGAGTTGGCGTGATGCGGTCACCAAGGAGACTCTGTCGGTGCAGCGCGCCCAGGCGATGCTGATTGACCCTGCTACTGGTGCTCAAGCGCCCAATCCAGCTACCGATCTGACGCCTGATC
>AASF01000862.1 GCA_000168735.1 Candidatus Endoriftia persephone str. Hot96_1+Hot96_2
GCCCTTGATCAATCTAACAGTGAGGGCTTGAGCGACAAGGTGCTGCAGTGCAAATACAATCACCTTACCCACAAAGTTATCCACAAGAACTGTGTGAAAGATGAGGCTGGCGGTTATCTATCTGTCTGAACTGCCTGGATTTCGGGGCTGGAGAGGGCGGTTTCGTTGTAGAGGCGACTCTGCTCTTGGATCTGTTGATCCAGTATCTGATTACGGCGCCACCCCTCCTGGAGATCTTGTGAGAGTGTTTGTAGGCGCTGCCTGGCTGCCAGGTTCTGCTCGCGTAGACGCTGACCTGCTGCGAGTAGTTCGCTGACTTGGCGGCTCAAGCTGTTGATGTCTGGGCCGGTTGTCGTCCTGCCAGTGCGCTGGGGACGGTTGGGAGGAGCAGTATCGTCAAGCAGGGATAGGGGTAAGATAGACATATCTCGCTGGGGCCTGTGGCGCTGGCGGGTGAATTTTTGTTCTGATTTGGTGTCGGTTATTTTTACACTTTTTATGACGAAAGATTATGGCGGATAGGCCCGACTATCAAGCGGTAATTGATGCCGCTTGTTGTCGTTTTGGCGTGCGCATGCGGGGGCATGAGCTCTTGTCCATCGATTTCCTGCCGCGAACCTGGCTCCTGATGGATGCGACAGAGAGGAACGTCTCTGCGATTGTCCAACAGATCGAGGCCTATCTGGTTGATCCGCAAC
>AASF01000861.1 GCA_000168735.1 Candidatus Endoriftia persephone str. Hot96_1+Hot96_2
GATCACGTCGAAGCGCATCGGTTCCCTAAGAACTCCGGGCTCCCAGGTCAAGCAGCATCAGCCCAGCAGCCAGATCGACCCTGGCGGATCGCCTCACCCCAGTGTGTAGGGAATCATCCGCTCCCGCTCTCCCTTGACCACGACCACATCGTTGGCGCCGGTCTCAAACAGGTAGCTGACCCGCCCCAGCTCGACTCCATCGAGGGTCTCGACCCGTAATCCCTCCAGGTCGGTCCAATAGTATTCACCTGCTTCCAGTGCTGGCAGCTGCGCCCGGCGAATCGCGATCTTGCTGTCCTGCAGCGCGGCCGCCTGATCGCGGTCATCACAACCCTGGATCTTGGCAATTACCCCTTTGGCCTTGGCGCTTGCCCTCCAGCAACTTGACCTCACGCCACTCCCCATGCTGCTGTAGGTACCATTGGGAGTACTGGAGGATGCCTTCGCGGGGTTTGGTGTCGGAGTAGACTTTAAACCAGCCACACACACCGAACACGCCGGAAACCCGCCCCATCACCACCATCTCGTCGGACTGCATCATTCTGTCCGCCTTGGCAGGAATGGGCTTCCCCGAACCGTCAGATCCGGGCTCAGGCTGCGGCTTTGGCAGCCCGTTTCAGCAGATCCGCAACACGGTCAGAGGTCTGCGCACCCTGGGAGATCCAGTGATCGACGCGATCGCGATT
>AASF01000860.1 GCA_000168735.1 Candidatus Endoriftia persephone str. Hot96_1+Hot96_2
GATCACCACCCTGCAGGCCCTGCAGAAAACAGTCACTGACCTCGGCTCAGCGGTCGAAAACATGGGCCTTTCGGTCTCTCTCACGCTGCCCGATACCGGGAGCGGCTCTGACGCAGTTGATGCCTCCACCTTTCACCAGGCGCAGGACACCGGCTCAGTTTCCGAACTGCTCACCACCCTGCAGTCCGTTCTGAAGAGCGTCAGTGATATCGGCAGCGCGGTGGATGGCCTCTTTCTGTCGATCGCCCTGTCGGTGCCCGACAGCGCCACCGGGGGCTGATGCGGCATCTGCCGATGCCTCGCTCCCGATCCAGGACACAGGCACCGCCCTCGAGGCAGTGAGCACCCTGGCAGTCGATTCTGAAGCTGGTCAGCGACGCCGCGACCGCAATCGATGCGCTCACCCTCTCTGTCGATCTGCCTGTGGCTGATGCGGGCGCTGGCACCGACGACACCACCCTGCAGGCGATGCTGGCGCTGCTCGAGTCCGTCGGTGCCACCGATCTGGTGGTGAGCCATATTCCCGGCCAGACCCGCATCGCCACCGTCCGTTTCACCCTGAAGGCTCGATCGATGACCTTCACCCTGCACTAATGAGGATACGCCCCATGAATGATCCCACTCACATTGATGACCGCGGCCAGATCCACCGCAAGTGGAAGGTCGAGAAATATGCATCTGGGCGTCTACGAGGCTGGTGGCGAGCCCTATGAGACCGTCGAGATTCAAGGCAACCTGCTGCTCAACGAAGGCATTCAGCTGCTGGAGGATCTGATGATTGGCGCCGGCGGCACCTCCTGGGACAACGCCAATGCCCGCCTTGGTGTCGGTGACAGCAACGCCGCTGAGGCGGCCACCCAGACCGATTTGCAAGGCACTAACAAGACCTACAAGGCGATGGAGGCGACCTATCCTCAGCGCAGCGGTCAGACGCTGACCTGGCGCTCTGTGTTCGCGGAATGCCGAAGGCAATCACGCCTGGGCCGAGGTCAGCCTCTCCAACGCGGCCGACGGCACCGGCGTGAATCTGAACCGCAAGGTGCAGGATCTGGGGACCAAGGCCACCGGCACCTGGACCCTGGAACTGCAGATCACCTTTAGCTGATCGGGGACCACGATGGGTGTCACCGTCACAGCAGAAGGG
>AASF01000859.1 GCA_000168735.1 Candidatus Endoriftia persephone str. Hot96_1+Hot96_2
TATAGGGCGAATGATTAGCGGCGCGAATCGCCTTCACGCCAGAAGAGCACGCCAGCATCCGTCGGCGCTGGTCCGACGTCGGCGAGTGCGCCAAGCCTCACAGATAACGAAACGGTGCGGGGCGCATTGATTATTGTTCTGCTACTCGGCTGGTTTGTCGGGTGGTATCTGGCGTTCCGCTGGTTGGGTCAAGCGCAAGGTTTCGCGGCGCACCAAATCGATGAAGAACTCGCTGTTGCGTCGACGCAAGATCGAAAAGGAGATGAAGCATGAGCGTGAGCAGCTGAAGACCCTGATTCGGCGCGCAAAACGGAAGATTCGGTCGATCCAGGGGCGGTTGAACCTGCTCTCTGAAGCGCTGCCTTTCGGCTTCTGGGAGTGGGACCTGAAACGCAATCGCTATCGCTGGGACAAGGGTATGTGCCGGCTTGCAGGGGAGCTGCCGGGTACCTTCGGCGGCACCCCCCACGAAGTCCTCTCCAAAATTCATCCTGATGACCGAGATCGAGTAGTGGATCGGTTGACCCGGGCGATGTCGAAAAACGCGGTGAGTAGTCTTGAATATCGGCTGCTGCGTTCTGATGGTAGTGTGATCTGGGTCGTTAACCACTACCGCACAATCCGCAACTCGCGGGGGTGCGTGGTGAAGCAGGCCGGTGTGACCTATCAGCTCTCTGAGCATCTCCAGACCAAGCTGGAGCCCCAGCCCGAGCCGTCAGAACAGGTCAAGCCTGACGACCTG
>AASF01000858.1 GCA_000168735.1 Candidatus Endoriftia persephone str. Hot96_1+Hot96_2
GATCAGTGACCTCTGCGTCTACCTGGAAAACTATCTCAAGCAGGCGCAGATCCGCGAAGTCTACCGGGCCTATCTGTTTGGCGCTGAAGCCCACTCCGGGCAGCATCGCAAGACCGGCGAACCCTACATCTACCACCCTGTCGCTGTGGCGCGAATCCTTGCCGAGATGCGCATGGATCATAAGTGCCTGATGGCGGCGATCCTGCACGATGTGATCGAGGATACCGATACCGCTCGGGAGCAACTCGTCGAGACCTTCGATGAGGAGATCAGCATCGCTGGTCGATGGCGTCTCGAAGCTCTCGAAGATCGACTTCCAGTCCCAGGTGGAGGCGCAGGCGGCGAGCCTGCGCAAGATGCTGCTGGCGATGACCCAGGATATCCGGGTGATCATGATCAAGCTGGCGGACCGGCTGCACAATATGCGCACCCTGGGGGTGATGCGTCCCGGCAAGGCCCGCCGTATCGCCCGCGAGACCCTCGATATCTATGCGCCGATTGCCAACCGGCTCGGCATCAATAGTGTCCGTCTGGAGCTGCAAGAGCTGGGTTTTCACGCCCACTGGCCGATGCGCTACCGGGCCTTGACGCAGGCGGTGGCGGAGGCCCGTGGCCACCACAAGGAGCTGGTATCGAATGTGGAGGTGGCGTTGCGTAGCCGGCTGGAGCAGGATGAACTGGGGGGGCGGGTCAGCGGCCGGGAGAAGCATCTCTACAGTATCTACCGCAAGATGGCGCAGAAGAAGCTGAGCTTCCACGAGGTGGTAGATGTGTTTGCCTTCCGCATCATCGTCGACAAGGTGGATACCTGCTACCGGGTGCTCGGCGCGGTGCACAATCTCTACAAGCCGATGCCGGGGCGCTTCAAGGACTATATCGCCATCCCCAAAGCGAACGGTTATCAGTCGCTGCATACGGTGCTGTTTGGCCCCCAGGGCATCCCGATCGAGATCCAGATTCGCACCGAGGAGATGGAGCGTCTGGCCGAGTCAGGCATTGCCGCCCACTGGAAATACAAGAGCGATGACGGTGGCGTGCACTGGGCCCAGTCGCGTGCATCCGACTGGCTCACCAACCTGCTGGAGATGCAGCAGGGGGTGGG
>AASF01000857.1 GCA_000168735.1 Candidatus Endoriftia persephone str. Hot96_1+Hot96_2
CCTTGATCATGAACAACGCCTTTCCAACCGCCTCGAAAAACGATGTCAAACAACTCTATCGCGCTGATGTTTGGGGTAGGTCATTATCACCCTGGTGGCTGATGCTCCATTCCGTACCGGGCACCCTCTCGACCCTGCTAGTGATCCTCTTTACCATCATCGGTACCATGGGGCTTGACCGGCTGGATCGGCATCCGCATGTCGCCTCCCACCACCGCAGTGCCGGTGGTCATCATGACCCTGGCAATCGCCGACTGCGTGCATATCCTGGTCAATTTCTTGCACGGCATGCGCGAGGGGATGGAGAAACGCGCCGCGCTACTGGAGAGCCTGCGCATCAACCTCGGACCGATATTTCTCACCTCGCTGACCACCGCCATCGGCTTCATGAGCCTCAATTTCAGCGATGCGCCGCCGTTCCGCGACCTCGGCAACATGGCGGCAATGGGCGTGACACTCGCCTTTCTGCTCTCGATTACACTGCTGCCGGCGATGGTGATGATCCTGCCAACCCGGGCAGTTCGTCAGGAGACCCGCGGTGGGGTTGCGATGCTGAAATTGGCGGAGTTCGTCATCCGCCACAAGCAGATGCTGCTGTGGCTGATGGGTGGCCTGGTCCTGCTGCTGATCTCGCAGATCCCCAACAACCGGCTCGATGACCGCTTTGTACGCTACTTCGACGAATCGATCGAGTTCCGCGCCGCCACCGACTACACTGTTGAAAACCTCACCGGCATCTACCTGATCGAGTACTCCCTCGACTCGGGGGAGAACGGCGGCGTCAGCGACCCAACTTTTCTGCGCCGGGTGGAGGCCTTCGCCGACTGGTATCGCGCCCAGCCCGAGGTGCTGCACGTCAACACCATCACCGACATCATGAAGCGCCTCAACCGCAACATGCACGGGGATGACGACAGCTGGTACCGGTTGCCCGAGCAGCGCGATCTCTCCGCCCAGTATCTACTGCTGTACGAGTTCTCACTGCCGTTCGGCCTCGACCTGAACAACCAAATCAACGTCAAAAAATCGGCCACCCGCTTCAGCGTCACCCTGCAGAGCATCTCCACCCAGGAGTTGCTGGATCTAGAGGCACGGGCCCAGCAGTGGTTGACAGAAAACGCCCCCGAGATGCAGAGCGACGGCGCCAGTCCCACCATGATGTTTGCCCACATCGGCAACCGCAACATCAAGGCGATGTAAAGGGCACCACCGTCGCCCTGGTGCTGATCTCTGCGATCCTGATC
>AASF01000856.1 GCA_000168735.1 Candidatus Endoriftia persephone str. Hot96_1+Hot96_2
GATCAACAAGATCAATGCCGAAGATGTCGATTATCAGTCGCTGCGCGGTGCGATCCGGGAAAATTTTGGTGACGCCTGCCTGCCGATCAACCTGCCCGCCAATGGCGGCCAGCGGGTCATCGACTGCTTCTTCCAGCCCGGCGGCGATAGCACCGATTTCTCCTCGGTGGCCGAGGCGCACAGCGCCATTATCGATCAGGTAGTCGAGGTCGACGAGGCACTGATGGAGGTCTATCTAGAGCAGGGCGAGGAACTCTCCCCGGAACAGCTCCACGGACCTTTCGAAAAGGCACTGCGGGAAGGCCATCTGGTACCGGTCTGTTTTGCCTCCGGGCAAAGCGGCGCCGGTATCGAAGAGCTGTTACACCTCTTCAGTCGTCTGATGCCAGATCCCACCGAGGGCAATCCGCCCCCCTTCATGAAGGGTGAAGGGGCAGAGATGCAACCAATCCAGGTCAGGCCCGACCCCGATCTCCACACACTCTGCCATGTCTTCAAGATCTTCAACGACCCCTACCGGGGCAAACTCGGCATCTTCCGGGTCCACCAGGGCAAACTCAAGCCCAACAGTCAGCTGTTCATCGGCGACGCCCGCAAGCCGATCAAGGCGACCCACCTCTATCGCCTGCAGGGCAACCAGCAGACCGAGGTGGAACAGGCGGTGCCAGGTGACATCTGCGCCATCGCACGCATCGACGATCTCCATTTCGACGCGGTACTGCACGACTCCCACGATGAGGACCACCACCATCTGCGCTCCATCGAATGCCCATTACCCCTGTTCGGTCTGGCA
>AASF01000855.1 GCA_000168735.1 Candidatus Endoriftia persephone str. Hot96_1+Hot96_2
GATCAGGTCATAAAACTTGTTCCCCTTGCCGTTGGGGGTAGAGACCACTCGCAACTTGTGACCGGCGGAGATCACCGGGAACAAGGCCTTCCAGATCTTGCGGCTATCCTGGTGGAAGGCGAACTCATCCAGAAAACAGTTGGCGGAGAAGCCGCGCGCGGTGTCGGGGTTGGCGGGCAGTGCGGTGATGCGTGAGCCGCCGGGCAGGGTGACCTCCAGGCTCTTATAGCTGGCATCCGCCAGATAGTCGACCTCCTGGTAGCGGATGGCGTGCCCCAAGGCCTGGAAGTGGCGTTTTATCCCCTCCTCCATCGCCTCTTTCGCCTGACGCTCACCCCGCGAGAGGATCACCCACCGCTCCTTATTGCCCGCCGCCTCGGCGGTGAGGCAGGAGAGGGCGATCTCCAAAGTGGTGGTAAAGGTCTTGCCGGTCTGGCGAGCGAACATCGCGCATTTGAACCGGCTCTGGTTCTTCAGCCAGCGCTCTTGATAGGGGTAGAGCTGGATCGGCGCGGCCACCTCAAACCCCATAGAGGCGCTTCACCGCCTCTTCCAGGGTCGCCTGGTCGAACTCGCCCGAGCCTTGCATCGCATCGAGTTCGGCCTTGGCGCGGGCCTGCTCCGCCTCTTTGGCGGCCTTTTCAATCTGAAACTTGCGGGTATTCACATCGGACCGGTTGAGCTGGGCGATTGATTGCATCAGCGCGGGCAGCTTGATCTGGGCATCGTAGCGGCCCTCTCTGAT
>AASF01000854.1 GCA_000168735.1 Candidatus Endoriftia persephone str. Hot96_1+Hot96_2
GATCCTGGGGTTCATGTTGCTCATCACCCAGTAACAACTGAAGCGTGTGTCTACCGGGGGGGAGTTCCAGCAGGGTTTCGGTCTCTCCCTGATCGAAATGGATGTGGTGTGCATCACTTGGGATGGCCTCATCCATATCCGGTGTTTGATCCAGGTCCACCAGAAGGTGGTGATGGCCTGCAGTATGCCGCCGCTTGCCGGTGGTCCCGGCAGGGGTAATACCGAAACCCTCGATCCCAAATTTCACTTTGAATGGACTTTTTACCACTTGCTCCATCCGCAAGGCCGATGAAATAGACCCTTGCCTGTTCTGATGGCGAGTGCGCCATCACGATGGTTGTCCCCAGCAGCAGTGCCATTATCAGAACGGGTGTGATAACTGAAACAAGACGCTTCTTAATCATCTCTATCTCCTACTGATTGCGCCTGGCATACACGGTGGTTTTTCCGTTTGCCTGGAAGGTCACAACGTCATAAGGATCTTCCCTCGGCCCTTCCATCCCTGGCGAACCCATGGGCATGCCGGGCACAGCCAGGCCTTTGATCGGTGGTTTTTCTTTCAATAGGCGGGCAATCACATCGGCAGGCACGTGCCCCTCAATGACATACTCACCCACTTTGGCGGTATGGCAGGACTGCAGATGACGCGGCACGCCCAGCTCTGCTTTCACCGGATTCATGTTGCGCTGGTTGTGTACTTCCACCGTATAACCGTTCTCTTTCAGATGACTGACCCAACCCTTGCAACAGCCGCAGGTCGGGCTTTTATAGACAACTACATCGGCCGCTTTAGCCGGTTGTTGAGTGAGTAATACGCCTCCCGTAACCAGCGTGATTCCGGACAGCAACCAAGCAGCGAGCTTTGCGTAAGCAGGTG
>AASF01000853.1 GCA_000168735.1 Candidatus Endoriftia persephone str. Hot96_1+Hot96_2
GATCCACCGGCAGCAGCGGCGGGTGAGGAAAGCGCTCGTCCAGGTACTCCATGATGATACGTGACTCATACAGCCGCAGATCCCGGTCCACCAGCGTCGGCAGGGTGCCGTATGGATTCAGTTCCATCAACTGTTCGGGCATGTTGAGCGGATCAATGTCATTGATCTCAAAGGTGATATTCTTCTCCGCCAGCACCATCCGCACACGGTGACAATAGGGGTTCTGGGGATC
>AASF01000852.1 GCA_000168735.1 Candidatus Endoriftia persephone str. Hot96_1+Hot96_2
CATCAGTAACGCGGCCGACCTGTTCAACGTGCCTGTTTCTACGGCTGGAGCCGCTAAGCCCGTTTCATAATCGGTAAAGTCCCAGAAATTTATCCCGTCAGTCACCTTGTCATCATTTGCTTCGGCACGAACTCGGATAGCCTCCATTCCCCACGGAAGGCGATAAATCAGGGCATCCTCGATGAAGCGTAACACTTCAGGGTCATCATTAGCATGGTCAGCAATCGGCTGACCTTTTAACCACGTTGACAAAATGTCCCGCCAATCAACGGGCAAAGGATCGGGACGAAATGGCGGGATTTCGAAAAGCAACTCATCCAATTTTCCTATTGAGTCGACCGCAAGGTCTTCATCGGCAGTCATAATCCCACTGTTTGCGTTTATGAGATGCACATTTGCCTGAGCCGCTATCTGATCGAGCTTGTTTCCGCTGGTTAAACCGACTCCGGCTAAAAAATACCCTCGCCGCTGGTGGCTATCTTGAGCTTAGTTGGCGAACGTGAATTTCAGCTAGACGAAATTACGAACCAATTGGACGAGCTGCTTTCGTCATCTTTGTGGTCAAGGCTTCTTGCGCGGAATGACGAAGTGCGGATGGTTTTCGAGGATGCACTTCGTTCTCGCACGAAATTTATCTGGCAGAACACGAACAGCCGTATCAAGTAGAGCTAAATTTCGCTCCCAATCGACCTCTGCTTGTGCTCTTTGCTGCTCAGGCTCTCCTTGCAACATTGGGAACTGCCACCCGGCGGCATTGTTCATCACATACTCTTGAAGGTGCTCTATCCCTGGCTCGTCTAAACAAGAGTTCATACGGGTCAGCAATCTATTAACCAAGAGCGCCAAACCACTTTTAAGTTGTTGTTCGTTGACACCATTGACAAGCTTTTTCCACTGGCTTTCCCGCCAATCGTGCTTATCAAATAGTCGGAAATAAGACCAATCCTTCGACATCCACAAAGGCTCGCCCTGCTCTATCCAATAACGTTCCTGAACTGCGCAACATCAATCAGCCGATACTCACCATTACGGTAATGCTGAATCGAATGCATAATCACCGTTGTGGCGGTCAGATTTAGTCCTTGCGCAAGCGTCGGGGATGAGACCAGTTACCCTCAAGATGCTTTTTCTTAGGAGATGTTCAACTTCTTTCCGATACGGCTTTTGGCAAAGCGCCATGGTGTATGGCAACTCCTAGTTCCAGGCACATTAAAATGGGGTGATTGTTACCGAACCACTCACGACCAATCGCCAATGCTGATGCGATCTCACTTGGATCATGTTCTAAAGCGGAATTGAGCAACCCCTGCTTGTTTAATCTAACGATCAATTCTGGGTAAGCATTAACAGATCGTCTTTCGGGGCAATAGATCAACACCGAGTGGCCATCTTCAAGTAACCGCCAAGTCGTAGCCAGAACCAATTCCTGTTGGCCGTTAGGGAACAACTTCTTTCTTGTCCCTTTAGTAGCCGCCCTCGCATTGAAAAAGGTTGGCACATAGGGAGATTCATCCCCCACAGCAAGTTCCAGACGTGCACGATTATTGCGCCACATAATCTGGCCGTAACGAACTCGGGTGGGCTTCCAGTCGCAGGTGACTGCTCCACCCTCTTTATCGCGTCTTAACCAGTCGACGAAATCGTCAAACTGATCGCCATCGGGCAATATCGCAGACAAACATACAATGCGACGTTGATCCGCATCTTCTCTCTTAAGCAACCGTCGCACTTGCACTTCGTATCTGACTTCCCTTTCTCCAAAACCAATCATA
>AASF01000851.1 GCA_000168735.1 Candidatus Endoriftia persephone str. Hot96_1+Hot96_2
GATCAGAAGACCTTCTTCTACCTCGGCATCGACTTTGTGCGCGAGGCCGCCAACCCGAAGCAGGAGATCCACATCCAGAAGCTGCTGGAGGCCTACCCTAATGTGGGTGAGCTCTCGGTACGCGGCTCCGAAAATCCCAACCTGATGCCGGAAGGCTCCATCACGGTGCGGATGCACTCAGTGGGTGGCTGGGGCGCCATCACCACCGGCAAGAACCTGGTGATGACCCTCTACGACCTGCTCGGCTATGAGATCAAGGCGAACCCGAAATACGGTTCCGAGAAGAAGGGCCAGCCCACCACCTATTACCTCTCCGCGGCCCCCACACCAATCCCGCTCAACTGTGAATACCACTATGTGGACGTGGTGCTGAGCCCCGACCCCAATGTATTCAGCCACTCCAACCCCCTCTACGGCCTAAAAAAAGGCGGCACCCTGATC
>AASF01000850.1 GCA_000168735.1 Candidatus Endoriftia persephone str. Hot96_1+Hot96_2
GATCAGCAGTTCAGCCAGATCGGCCTGGCCGGCCTTGGCGGCGTAAAAGAGTGGGGTCTGCTGGTTAGCATCTCGGTTGTTGGGCTCGGCGCCGGCCTCCAGCAGCCGGGCTGCGATCGCTAGATGCTGTTGTGCGACAGCACGTGACAGTGCAGTAAACCCCTCGGGATCGTGCTGGTCTACCGGGCTACCCGCTGTCAGGAGCTTGGCGACCACTGCCTCGTTGCCGCGCCAGGCGGCGAGATTGAGGGTAGACCAGCCGGCAAAGGGCTGGTTCTCTCCGGCTACTGGGGTGGTCTGGCGCAGCACAGCCAGATTGGGCGTCTCGGCATGGCCCGGGCTGTTTCACCGGCAGGCTGGGCGCCTGCGTCTTGGAGGATTTTTACTATCTTGTGGTGACCGCGCAGGGCGGCGATCTCGATGGCGCTCTGCGACTTCTTGTTGGTGGCTGTGAGGTTGGCGCCCCGTTTCAGCAGCAGTTGTACGCTCTTTGTCTGGCCCTTGGCTGCGGCGATGATC
>AASF01000849.1 GCA_000168735.1 Candidatus Endoriftia persephone str. Hot96_1+Hot96_2
GATCAAACCGGACACTGCGCCAATTTGATGTAGAGAGATGACAGCTGTCGCACTGCCCTGTAGTTGGCACATGGCTATTGGACTTACCGGTCGCAGATGATCCATTGTGGCAAGTAGAACAACTACCAGAAACATTGACATGCTTGAATGTGGAGGTTTTCCATGTCGCAGTGGATGTATGGCAGACGTCACACTGCTCATTCGTTCTGACATGGGAGGCGTGCTTGCCTGTCGCATTGACTCCGTTATGACAAGAAGCACAAGTGCCTGTGGCATTTGAATGGTCGAAGCGGCCTGTCGTCCAGGTCTCAGTGGTATGGCAGGTATCACACTGCGCTGTTGTCTTGATGTGATTACTGCTCTTTCCTGGCCTGTTGATGCCATTATGACAGGACCAGCAGACGCCATTGGTCTTGCTGTGATC
>AASF01000848.1 GCA_000168735.1 Candidatus Endoriftia persephone str. Hot96_1+Hot96_2
GATCAGGATCTCTGTCTAGCACTGGCCGGCGTATTCCACGGCAGCCAGTCTGGTACAGAAGATCGCCCGCCACGGGCTGGCCGACTCCGATTCGCTCGAGAGCAGCATCTACAGCTTGTTCCAGACTAACCCTGGTCGATGTGCCGTCGGTGTTTCACAACCTGTGGCGGGGTGGCACTGGGGCTGCGCCAACTGCACCGCCAGCTGCAGGGTGGCGGGAAGCGTGACGCTGAGATTACCGGCTACATTATCGGTATCATTCAGCTAGAGCGCCGTCTGGCCAAGCAGCCTGAGCGACTTCAGCAGATCGCCTCCAGCATTGCTGAGATCGAGGGGCGTCTCGAGCACTTCCCGCTGATCCACTCCAACATTATCGCCGCAATAGCAGAGATCTATGCGCAGAATGTCAGCACCCAAAAGCCGCGTATCATGGTAAGTGGAGAGCCGGTCTTACCTGCAGAATCCAGATAATGCCAACCGAATCCGAGCGCTGCTGCTGGCGGGCATCCGGGCTGCCATGCTCTGGCGGCAACTGGGTGGCCGACGCCTCCATCTGATCTGGAGACGCCGCAACTATGTCGATGCCGCCCATCAGCTGCTCGACTCGATTGCCCCTTAGCCGTTCCAGGATCGACAGCACCATGGAACTGCAGCCAGCAGCAACCGCTGGCATTTGAGCCGACAAAAACAATCCTTTGTGCAGATCCAACGCTCCCAACCTCCTCAGGAAAACCAGGAATATCCGATGAAGATCAAACCGGCCTCCACTCTGTTACCGCTAGTCACCCTGCTCGTCG
>AASF01000847.1 GCA_000168735.1 Candidatus Endoriftia persephone str. Hot96_1+Hot96_2
GCTGATGATCAATCCGGCGTTGCAGCCCTGGGACTTGTTGCCAGAGCATGAGGGTTGGCAGGAGACTGCGTTGGGAGAGCATTACTATCTGTCGGCGCAGACCTTCGCTGAGACTCGTGATTACGCCGTCGAGGCTGGCGACGGCCCAGTGCCAGTGACCCTGCTGCTGGATGAGGCGGATGAGGTGATCGACTACCGCATCGCCGCGCGGATCTTTCGTGGCAGTGCCGATCTGCATATCTACCCGGGCGGCGATCACGCCTTCCAACACATGGATGAGGCGGTGGCGATCATCGCCAGGCTGCACGCCGGGATTGCTGAGCGCAAGCGTGTTCCCGGATAGCAGCGTCGCGGCCTGGCGGCTGTTCAGTCGTCGCTCTTGTGCAGCACTTCGCCTGCCTGGTTGACTACCGTCCACCCTCCACCGGGATACCTTCGCGGATGCTTGGGCAAGTAACCACGCAGAAGTCCTCGAACAGGTCCATGCAGCGCTCGAGCTTCTTTGTTTGCAGCAGTTCGTCGCCGGCGGTGATGCGCACATCCATGCGACCGACCCGCAGGCGTCGCTTCTCGTTGCGCACCATGGTGCAGGTGACCTCGGTCTGCACGTTGCGGTCGGGCACCTCCTCCTTCGCCAGGCAGAACATCAGGCTGGCGCTGAGGCAGTTGGCGGCGGCTGCCGCCAGCATGCGCGAGGCGTTGGGGCCGTTGCGTTCGCCGAGTGGCGGAGGCTCGTCCATCAGCACATCCTCGGCTTTT
>AASF01000846.1 GCA_000168735.1 Candidatus Endoriftia persephone str. Hot96_1+Hot96_2
GATCCATGAAGTCGGCCAGGGTAAGGGTTGCCGGGTGGGTGCTGTTGAGGATTGCCTCCTGGATGTCCGGGGCCAGCAGGGTCAGGCGAAGGATGCGGGAGGCATAGCTGGGGCTGCGGATACCCTCGGTGGCAGCGATCGCGTTGATGCTCTCGTACTTGCCCCTGGCCAGCCAGCGGTTCCAGCGATGGGCCCGGACCAGAGCGTTGATCAACGTCACATCTGCCTCCGTGTTTCGGTCTGGATTCACCGGTTGGCCGGTGGGTGAGAGGATGGTCTTGCGTCCCGCGTGGCGTCCCAGCTGGGCGGGTATGAAGATCTGGATCAGCTCGCCGTCGCGGCTCAGGTTGATCTTGGGTCTCATGCGGTTGCCTCCTTCGTTTCCTGGGCAGCGGCCTTGAGGTCCAGCACCAGGCTGTTGATGCCGTTGCTCCGGATGTCGATGTGGACGCCCTCCGGTTCCACCCGGATCCTTTCGACGAATAGTTGCAGCAGCCGTGCCTGCTCCTTGTGGTAGAGGTGGTCCCAGACCGCCTCGATGGACTGGAGACCTTCGCGCACCTCCTCCTCGCTGATTCGGTCGTCCTTGGTGGCTGCCACTTTCCACGTGCTGACGATCATGGCGGGGTTCTTGAAGATGGCCTTGATCTGGTCAAAGACGATGCCCTCGATATCTGCAGCCCGTACCATGCGCACGGGGCACTCCTCATAGCCGCGCTTGTTGGCGGTATGGGTGACGTAGTAACGGTAGATCTTGTCGCCGCGCCGGGTATGGGTGGGCGTCATCGCCTTGCCGTCCGGGCCATAGAGCAGGCCTTTGAGCGGGGCAGGCGTCTGTCGTCGGGAGTCCGCGGCGCGTTGAGATCGGTCCTGGGCCATGACGGCGTGGGCCTTGTCCCAAAGATCCTGGTCGATAATGGCCTGGTGCTCGCACAGGGTACCACTTGTCCTTGTGGCGGATCTCGCCCAGGTAGATCCGGTTGTTGAGGATCTTGTATATGGTGGTTTTGTTGAAGGGGTAGCCACCGTTCATCCGGCCGTCACGGCCGCGGCGGCTTTTGGTGCGAAAACCCTGGTCATTGAGTTCTTTACACAGCAGGGTGGTGGAGCCCAGGCGGATGAAGC
Organism: Candidatus Endoriftia persephone str. Hot96_1+Hot96_2; assembly: GCA_000168735.1. Taxonomy (GTDB): domain Bacteria; phylum Pseudomonadota; class Gammaproteobacteria; order Chromatiales; family Chromatiaceae; genus Endoriftia; species Endoriftia persephonae. The sequence goes on from AASF01000846.1 coordinate 1,126, forward strand.
GGTTGAAGATGCGCCGCACCAGGTCCGCCTCCAGGTCGTTGGGTATCAGCTTGCGACTGGCCACGTCGTAGCCCAGTGGCACATAGCCGCCCATCCACATGCCTTTCTTCTTCGACAGGGCAATCTTGTCGCGGA
>AASF01000845.1 GCA_000168735.1 Candidatus Endoriftia persephone str. Hot96_1+Hot96_2
GATCAACATCCATCTGCCGCCACTGCGCGAGCGCAAGGAGGATCTGATGGACCTGATCCAGACCCTGCTGGCGCGCATCAACAAAGAGTTGCGGCGCAACGTCTCGCACATCACCAAAGAGGTGCTCGACTGCCTGCAGGCCTACCATTGGCCCGGCAATGTGCGTGAACTGGAGAATCTGTTGATGAAGTGCGTGGCGCTCTCCCCCGGCGACAAACTCACCCGCGATCTGCTACCCGACTATATCTGCCAACAGGCGGAGCTGAACCCGCCCCTACCACAAGCCAGCGGCAAACCGCTGGAGCGGTGGAGTCTGGAGGAAATGGAGAAGGCCCATATCCAGCGGGTGCTTGACGCCAACAACTGGCACAAGGGGCGGGCCTGCGAGATCCTCGGCATCTCCCGCCCGCGCCTGCGGCGCATGATC
>AASF01000844.1 GCA_000168735.1 Candidatus Endoriftia persephone str. Hot96_1+Hot96_2
GCCCTTGATCACCGGGCTCTCCGGCTCCGGCAAATCCTCGCTGGCTTTCGACACCATCTATGCGGAGGGGCAGCGACGCTACGTGGAATCGCTCTCCGCCTATGCCCGGCAGTTTCTTTCACTGGATGGAGAAGCCCGATGTGGACCACATCGAGGGGCTCTCACCGGCGATCTCCATCGAGCAGAAGACCACCTCCCACAACCCGCGTTCCACCGTCGGCACCATCACCGAGATCCACGACTACCTGCGGCTGCTATTCGCCCGCGCCGGCACGCCACGCTGCCCGGAGCACGACACTCCGCTGGAGGCCCAGACCATCAGTCAGATGGTCGATCTGGTGCTGGCGCTGCCCGAGGGGAGCCGGCTAATGCTGCTGGCGCCGGTGATCTCGGAGCGCAAGGGCGAGCACCATAAACTGCTCACCGAGATGCATGCCCAGGGGTTTATCCGCGCCCGCATCGACGGCGAACTGTTCGAGCTGGATGAGGCCCCCGAGCTTGAGCTGCACAAAAAACACAACATCGAGGTGGTGGTCGACCGTTTCAAGGTACGCCCCGATCTGCAGAGCCGTCTGGCCGAGTCCTTCGAGACCGCGCTCAATCTCGCTGGCGGCCTGGTACGGGTCGCAGCGCTGGATGGCGGCGGCGAGGAGCTTATCTTCTCCTCCCGCTTTGCCTGCCCGCAGTGCGGTTATAGCCTAAGCGAGCTGGAACCCCGGCTGTTCTCCTTCAACAATCCGGTGGGGGCCTGGNCCCACCTGCGACGGGCTCGGCGTGGAGCAGTTTTTCGACCCAGACAAGGTAGTCGCGCACCCCGAGCTGTCACTGGCCGCCGGCGCGGTGCGCAGCTGGGACCGGCGCAATACCTACTACTATCAAATGAT
>AASF01000843.1 GCA_000168735.1 Candidatus Endoriftia persephone str. Hot96_1+Hot96_2
GATCAGGCCGCGCAGACTGAATAGCGCAATCACCCCTCCCATGCCAGGGTCCACATCCAGCACCGAGCCTGGCCCCACATTCAGGGAAAACTCACCCTCCAGATCCGCCAACGAAAGGTCCAGCGGTGACCGTTCTGCCCGCAGATTGGCCTGCAGTGCCAGCGAGGCCTTCTCGATGGTGGCACTGATCCCCAGATCCGACAGCAGCTGCCCCAGATTGGCGGCATTCCCGGTCACCTGATAGGCGCTGCTGTCTCTGCTGCCGCGCCTCGACCAGTGGCCGGTGGCGAGCAGTTCCAGGCGCTCACCGTTCAGCGCAAAGCGATCAAGCTGCAGCCCATCCGGGGTCTTGCTCCACTTCATCTCTACCCGACCAAACGCTCGTCCGTTGATCTGCAGCTGCTCCACCTCCAGATTGAGCCCCGGCAATTGTCGCGGGTCGACCAACTGCAGAGGGCGCTGCCGACACCTGCTCTGCCTCCGTGCTCATCAGCAAACCAGTGCGAGGTCTCGAGGCTCCACAGCTTGAATCTGCCCATACAATGGCTCGCTCTCCAACACCGTGGGGATGCGCAGGCCGCCATCCATCTTGTCCGACTGCAACTGCAACCACCAGGCATCATCCATCTGTGTGATCTGCAGATGGGCATCGTGCTGT
>AASF01000842.1 GCA_000168735.1 Candidatus Endoriftia persephone str. Hot96_1+Hot96_2
TTCCTGGCAGTTCCCCCAGGGCGGTATTGATTCTGATGAGACACCGGAGCAGGCGATGTACCGCGAGCTGGAGGAGGAGATCGGCCTTACGGAGGACCAGGTCGAGTTGCTCGGTGCCACCCGCGGCTGGTTGCGCTACCGACTGCCGAAGCGTTACATTCGCAAGAACTGCCAGCCGCGCTGCATCGGGCAGAAGCAGGTCTGGTTTCTACTCAAGATCGACTGTGGTGAAGAAGCCTTCTGCTTCGACACGACCGGAACCCCTGAGTTTGACAACTGGCGCTGGGTAAAATACTGGCAGCCAATTCGGGAAGTGATCTACTTCAAACGCAATGTCTATACCCGGGCCCTTGAGGAGTTGGCGCCGCTGCTCTATCCCGATGGGGTGCCGGTGCGCAGCCACTCCAACTATCTGCGCCAGAACCGGCGCTGAGTTCTCACACCAGGCCTCGTCTCAATGGACCGGCGGGCCTTAACCAGATAGGGAGTTGATGCTCGAGACCCTCCATCGGATTGTCAATGAGGTAAACGGTGCTGCCGATCTGGGTTCGGCACTGGATATCATCGTCTCGCGTGTAAAGTCCGCGATCACGGCGGATGTCTGCTCTGTCTATCTAACCGATTTTGAGCGTCGCGAACATGTGTTGCGCGCTACTGATGGTCTGGCGACTGAGTCGGTGGGCAAGGTACGTCTGCCGCTGCATCGCGGCCTGATCGGGTTGGTCTGCGAACGGGCCGAGCCAGTCAATCTGGCGGATGCGCCGAACCACAATCGTTACCTGTTTGTCAGCGAGACCGGCGAGACTCACTTCAGCGGCTTTCTTGGGGTGCCGATCATTCAGAACCGGCGCGTGCTCGGGGTGCTGGTGGTGCGTCAGTTCGAGCAGCGCAGTTTTGACGATAATGAGG
>AASF01000841.1 GCA_000168735.1 Candidatus Endoriftia persephone str. Hot96_1+Hot96_2
TGATCAGCCGTGAACGGTCGTAGTGTCTCGACGATCTCCACGCCTTCCGGCAGCCCCGCCTTGAGCGACTCCAGCTTGTGTTTCACGGCTTCGATGGTGGCGCGGGCATTCTCTTGCCAGCGCATCACCACGATGCCACCAACCACCTCGCCCTGACCGTCCAGTTCGGCGATGCCGCGTCGCATCTGTGGGCCGAGACGGATCTTTGCCACATCTTTCAGCAAGATCGGGGTGCCTTTGGAGCTGAGTCCCAGTGGCACTTGGGCCAGATCCTTCACCCCCTGCAGATAGCCGGTGGCGTAGACTATGTGTTCAGCCTCTGCCTGTTCAATGACTGAACCGCCTACCTCGCGGTTGGCGTCCTGGATCGCCTGTTTTACCTTGGAGAGGGGGATGTTGTAGAGGCGAAGCAGATTGGGTTCCAGGACTACCTGATACTGGCGCACCATGCCACCCACGGTAGCCACCTCTGCTACCCCGGGCACCGTTTGCAACTCATACTTGAGGAACCAGTCCTGGATCGAGCGGAGTTGGCTCAGGTCATGTTTCTGCTGTCGGTCCACCAGGGCATACTGATAGATCCAGCCGACACCGGAGGCGTCGGGTCCGAGTGCAGGTGTTGCACCATCGGGTAATCTGGCACTGACCTGAGAGAGATACTCCAGCACCCGCGAGCGGGCCCAGTAGAGATCG
>AASF01000840.1 GCA_000168735.1 Candidatus Endoriftia persephone str. Hot96_1+Hot96_2
AAACGAATTCGCCCTGATCAAAGGCCAAGATCCACATCAAACACATCGCCAACCCCCTCACCCGTGGCGGCCACCTGGCTCTGCCTGATCGGCGAGAAAACCATCCAGGTCTTCCTGCGGAATAAACTGCAGCGTCTCCGCCCGGTAGCGGGCCATGCGGATCTTTGCCCAAGGGATCAGCAGACCCAGCGAGAGGATGATGGCCAGCGCATTGGTCAGCAACAACACAATCAACTTGCGTGCCTGCATATAGCTCTCAAAACGATGGCCGTTAAGGTCGGTATGGTTCCAGATTAGGTTGGCGATGCGCGCCTTGATGAAACCATATACCAACAGAGAGCCAACCAGGATTGGCAGCAGGCCCAGCAGGCTGCCACGCATCGCGACCGGCGGCTCACCGGCTGGCTGTGCCGACATCGTCATCACGCTTTCGAATAACCGGCTGCTGAGCACGCCACCCAGGAAAAACACCCCCAGCAACAGCAGTCCGGCCAGTAGATAGGTTTTATAGAACCTACCAAGCGGTGCCTCCATCGCAAATGCGCTCGCTCCATAGCGACTCTGGCCGAGGATGAAACGGCTGCGCCGCTGATC
>AASF01000839.1 GCA_000168735.1 Candidatus Endoriftia persephone str. Hot96_1+Hot96_2
TTAAACGAATTCGCCCTTGATCACCGGCAGGTGCAGCCCCTCCGGCAGCTCAGCCGGCACATCTTTCATCGAGTGCACCGCGATATCGGCGCGCCCTTCCAGCATGGCCTGTTCCAGCTCCTTAACGAACAGCCCCTTGCCACCGAATCTTCGCACAGCGGTGTATCGAGGATCTTGTCGCCCTGGGTACTCATACCCAGCAGCTCCACCTCCAATCCGGGATGCGCCCGCTTCAATTCGGCGGCGACATGTTCTGCCTGCCACATGGCGAGAGGGGATTTTCGGGTAGCGATGCGGATTCTATTGTCGGACATTAGGAGATGGGCCTTGCAAGATTCATATTCTCGGCGCCTTCGCCCCCATCTCAGCCCGCAGGCAGTGACGGAAGGGGCGCCGTGCTGGGCCACTATGCTAAAGCCTGCCTATGCTGGAGGCAATTTCTCACGCCTATCGGCTAAGCGAAGCCTCCGGTATGGAGAGATCCGCCGAATAGTAGGCGAGCAGCGCCTCCAGTCCTGCCTTCCCCTCGGCCCGGATCAGCCGGGTCAGCTGGCGCTGCATGCCGTTGCCGGTACGATTGGCGCCCAGCACATAGTCATGCAGGGTCCAGCGCAGATAGGCCGAGTGCTGACCCTGCAGGCGTGGCGCGCCCTTGTCCTGCGCATCGTGACACTCTCCACAGTAGCGCGAGTGCAGCCGCTGACCGAAGCGCGCTGCAACCCAATCCACCCCCTGTAGGCGGGTCGAACGCCGGGGCA
>AASF01000838.1 GCA_000168735.1 Candidatus Endoriftia persephone str. Hot96_1+Hot96_2
GATCATTGAGATGCCATTACCAATTCCGCGCTCCGTGATCTGCTCACGCGAAGCCACATCAGGAACATGGTTCCAGTCACAAGCGAGACAGCCGCCGGTAACGACAAAACCCACACCCTGTTGGGCCACCACCGACTGACCACCAATCGACTGACTCTGCAGTGCGATCGAAATACCAACCGCCTGAAAGCTAGCAAGCACAACTGTTCCATAGCGCGTGTACTGCGTGATCTTACGGCGGCCCGCCTCACCCTCTTTTTTCAATTGGCNTTCCAGTTTTGGAAGCACCGAGGTCATCAACTGCATGATGATAGAGGCAGAGATGTACGGCATGATGCCAAGCGCAAACAGACTGGCGCGCTCAAGCGCACCACCCGAGAACATATTAAACATGTCGAGGGATCGAACCCTGCGCCTGCTCAAACAGGGCAGCAAGTGCAACCGGATTCACACCAGGCACCGGAATAAAGGTGCCGATCCTAAATACCAGCAACGCACCGGCAACGAAAAGCAGCCGCTGACGCAATTCGGTCAGTCGCCCCATACCGCCAAGCGAGTTTAAACATTGCCGATCCTTGCTTTGACATTTACGCCTCGATCTTTCCGCCTGCAGCCTCGATAGCCGCTGCGGCTCCTTTGGTGGCCTTAATGCCAACAATGGTCACGGGACGCTCAACATTGCCGGATG
>AASF01000837.1 GCA_000168735.1 Candidatus Endoriftia persephone str. Hot96_1+Hot96_2
CCCTTGATCAGCAACCTCAGGGGGCATGAAGTCGAAGGGGGTTTTGCCGATCAGCTCCTCGGGCTTGTAGCCGAGAATCGTTTTTGTCTGAGGGCTGCAGTAAGTGTAGCGGCCTTGACTGTCGGTCTCCCAGACAAAGTCCTGGGTCGATTCGACCAATGCCCGGTAGCGCTCCATATTTTCTTTGAGGGAGCGCTCGGTGCGCCTGCGCAGGATCTCGGCGCCGGCCTTGGCGGCGATAATGTTCAGGGCATCCTCCCAGTGGGTGGGCACGTTGAGCGGCTGACGCGATATAACCCAGACGATGCCAATAACCTTGGTGATGCTGGTCACGAATTGGTGTGCCGGCATAGCCTTGGACGCCGAGTTTTTCCAGCTCCGGGTCTTCAGGAAACTGCTGTGCGACATCCTGAGGATAGAGGCAGGTGGCAGTGGTAGTCACCTCCCTGCAGGGTGAGCCGGCCAGTGGATAGCCGTAGTCGGAGATCAGCTCGCCATCGAGTTGGGTCAGTGCAATCGCCTGTACCCACTCATCATCTTCGATTACCCCGATGCTGGCGCCATCGGCATTGAACCAACGGCAGAGCGCACTGACTGTTTTGTCGAAGAAGGCCTGACCGGTCAGGCCGACCATGCTTTCGACCAGGATGTGCAGTGCGTCGTCAGTCTGTTTACGCTCGGTGATATCGAACAGGGCGCCATCCAGACAGAGGATCTTCCCATCCTGCCCCCGGCTTGCTGTGCCGCGGTCTGCCAGCCAACGGATTGCCCGGTCATGTT
>AASF01000836.1 GCA_000168735.1 Candidatus Endoriftia persephone str. Hot96_1+Hot96_2
TTGATCACCCCCCACAAGCGCAACTATGTGATGTTCGCCAGCTACAACGCCTCCCCCAACTCCAGGCCCTACGCTGTGACGGATGAGGACTTCAGTAATACTGAGATCAAATTCCAGTTGAGCTTCAAGGTCCCGGTGGTGGATGACCTATTTGGCGACAATGGTGATCTCTATGTCGCCTACACTCACCTTGCGTTCTGGCAGGCCTATAACCAGAAGTTTTCATCACCCTTTCGCGAGACCAACTATGAGCCGGAGGTGTTTCTTCTTGTTCGACAACGATTGGGAACTGTTTGGCTGGAAAAACCCGAAGATCAGGTTGGGGATGGTGCACCAGTCGAATGGGCGGTCAGAGCCACTCTCACGCAGTTGGAACCGGCTCTTTGCCCAGTTTATCTTCGAGAAGGACAATCTCTTTCTTGGGGTAAAGCCCTGGTATCGGATTCCCGAGGCTGAAGAGAACGATAACAATCCGGATATCCTTGACTATATGGGGTATGGCGAGCTGCAAGGGATCTATAAAAATGGTGAGCACAGCTACAGTTTCATGCTGCGCAACAATCTCAATTGGGATGCAGAATCGAGGCGCGATTCAGCTCGACTGGATCTTCCCGTTACATCGCCGTTTTCATGGTTATCTGCAGTATTTCAAACGGCTATGGAGAGAGTATGGTCGACTACAATGCCAGCAGTAACCGATTGA
>AASF01000835.1 GCA_000168735.1 Candidatus Endoriftia persephone str. Hot96_1+Hot96_2
TTTAAACGAATCGCCCTGATCACCCCTATGCGTTCCGCAGTGGGAATGAATGCGGCGGCGGTAAGCAGCTCACCATCGGGGTGCCTGCAGACGGATCAACGTCTGGTAGTGGGGCGCGGCGCTGCCCTGCAGTGCCACCATGGGTTGATAGTAGACCTGGAAATAGCGATTCTTCATCGCCTCCTGGATGAGAACGGCGATTGAGTCGTTCTTGTCCTGGGCGTCCAGTTCAGATTTGGAGGGGGTGTAGAGATGGACCTGATTGCCCCCCTTTTTGAGCGCCTTCCGGCTGGCCCCCAACGCCCTGGAGATGATGGTTTCTGGGTCCATTTTAAAATTGTTGATGGGACAGATGCCAGTGCTCAGGGTGACCCCGAGCGATTTGTTGTCGACCTCGATGATCTGCTCTTCGAACTTGCGGCCGAGCTGTTCGGCCAGTTGCTTCAGCTCGTCTATCGAAGAGCGACTGGACAACAGAGCGAGGCTGGCATCGCCGAAACGGGCCAGNCGACATCGTGGGGTTGCAGCTCAATGGAGATGGTTTTTCCAGTGTCTGTAAGCACCGCATCCATGCCGCCGATGCCGACGGCGTCGAGGATCTCGTTCTGGAGAATCGATCTCGTAGATAGAAGGCCGCCGGCACCTCGTTCGAATCTTTTCCTGAGGATTGCAGCGCGGGGATACG
>AASF01000834.1 GCA_000168735.1 Candidatus Endoriftia persephone str. Hot96_1+Hot96_2
CTTAATTCGACCGTCTGGCTAATGGGCGGCACCTCACTCTCTTCCGGTTTGATCAGTTCGCCATTGATCGCAGCCCAGCACAATATCGAGTGGACGCTGTGGCTGCTGATCGGTTGCCTCATCTTCCTGAAGCGGAAACTGTTCAAGATGGCTGAGTGCGCCGAGTGCGGCGATGCGTACCGCCTGATCCTTGTCGAGGACAGCGCTCTTCAGTGACATCGATGATCGCTCTATTGTTGATGCCAAAACTGCGCAGTGGCGAGGATCGCATGGCGCCGGGCCATGGAGTAGATGGTGTTTGTTGCCGACCATCTCGATGAGCGGCTCGATCGACTCGCTGGCGCGGTTGGCGGCGAGCAGATCGGCAGCAGCAGCGGCGGTATTGAAGTCGCTGTGACTCAGGTTCTGTTCGACCAGTTGGCGTGTTGTTTTGCTCCAGTGCCTCCGGCTGGATCAGCCCGCTGGAGGGTCTTGAGAGTGGTGGTTCGCACCAGGCTGTTTGGGTCGACGAGCAGGCTGCTGCTCTCCTTGAGCAACAGTTCGGGATCGCCCTGGCTGGCATGCAAGCCGGCTGCTGGCCTCCACCGCAGCGGAGCGGACATCTTCGTCTTCATCCCGCAATAGCAGCACTATTGCGGACAGATAATGGTGGGCCTCTAATTTGGCGAGGGCGGTGGCGGCGG
>AASF01000833.1 GCA_000168735.1 Candidatus Endoriftia persephone str. Hot96_1+Hot96_2
TTCAATCAGGCCCTTATGCTGATTAATCAGTGACTGGGCGATGGAGAGCCCTAGGCCCATACCATCGCTACTGCCTGAAACCATCGGGAAGAAGATCCGCTCCTGGATCTCCTTGGGGATGCCACCGCCGTTATCACTGATCTCAACCTGCAGCACTAATCGGTAGTGTTTGGTGCCGATGGTAAAGTGGCGCATCACCCGGGTGCGCAGGCCTATCACACCGCTAGGTCCAGCGGCCCGCACACCGTTACGCACGATATTCAAACAGGCCTGGATCAGCTGATCGCTATCCCCCAGCAGGGAGGGAATACTTGGATCGTAATCCTTTTTGATAGTCAGGGCGTTGCCCGTTTCCACCTGCACCAGGCTGACCACTCGTTCCAGCACCTGGTGGATGTTGACCGGCTTGCGATCCGGCAGACGGTTCGGTCCGAGCATCCGGTCAACCAGGGTCTGCAAGCGGTCGGACTCGCCTATGATGATCTGGGTATACTCCTTGAGTTCAGGGTCATCCAGTTCCCGCTCCAGCAGTTGCGCCGCACCGCGCACTCCGCCCAGGGGATTTTTTATCTCATGCGCGAGCCCCCGCACCAGCGCACGCGAGGCCTGGTTGCGTGACAGCAGCTGCTCCTCACGGTTGATCCTCAATTGCCGATCAACCTGCAGCAACTCGACCAGAAACTCCTTGATCTCGC
>AASF01000832.1 GCA_000168735.1 Candidatus Endoriftia persephone str. Hot96_1+Hot96_2
GATCACCCGACAGAGGTAGCGTGGACAGGCCTCTGTGGCCTCCAGCTGTACCTCGAAGCGGTCATCGATCACCGCCGGCACCTCGTCGATCTGCGGCGAGGTGACCGGGCAGCGATTGATCACGCCGACCTCGCGGGCAATGCCGGCGATGCCCAGGCAGTCGCCCCGGTCTGGGGTCAGATCGATATCGATGGTCTGGTCGTCGAGCTGCAGCCAGTCGCGGAAATCATCGCCAACCGGAGCATCCGCCGGCAGCGGCATAATGCCGTCGGAGCTATCGGCCAGACCCAGCTCACTGGCGGAGCAGATCATGCCGAGGGATTGGACACCGCGCAGCTTGGCCTTCTTGATCTTGAAGTCACCGGGCAGGCGGGCACCGACTACCGCCACCGGCACCCGCATCCCCTCGGCCACATTGGCCGCGCCGCAGATGATCTGCAGCGGCTCTTCAGCATTCACATTGACGCTGCAGATACGCAGCTTGTTGGCATCCGGATGGGGCTCGATGGCGAGTACCTCGCCGACCACTACACCACTGAACGCGGGGGCCACCGGCTCCACCGAATCTACCTCGAGACCGGCCATGCTGAACTGCTCGGCCAGCTCCTCGGTGGCGACCGCAGGGTTGGCCCACTCGCGCAACCAGGCTTCACTGAATTTCATTTTTCTGCCCGTTTTATTGAATCGTTTTCAAACCGCGAATGGACGCGCATCACCGCAATAAAACGCAAATATTTTTTGCGGAAATTAACGGTGACTCGCGTCCATTCGCGACCAATTATTATGCAAACTGTTTCAAGAACCGCAGGTCATTTTCGAAGAAGAGCCGCAGGTCGTTGACCCCGTAGCGCAGCATGGTGAGCCGTTCCACCCCCATGCCGAAGGCGTAGCCGGTGTACTCTTCGCTGTCGATGCCAACGTGGCGAAACACCTCGGGATGGATCATGCCGCAGCCCAGCACCTCCAGCCAGCCGGTGTGACTGCAGACCCGACAGCCCTCACCACCACACATCACACACTCCATATCGACCTCCGCCGAGGGCTCGGTGAAGGGGAAGTAGGAGGGGCGAAAGCGCACCTTCAGATCCTTCTCGAAGAAGCTGCTGAGAAAGTCGTAGATCACCCCTTTGAGATCGGCAAAAGAGACATCCCGATCGATCAGAAAGCCCTCCACCTGGTGAAACATCGGGGTATGAGTTAGATCGGAGTCGCAACGGTAGACCCGCCCCGGCGCGATGATCTTCATCGGTGGCGTGCCACTCTCCATGGTGCGGATCTGCACCGGCGAGGTA
>AASF01000831.1 GCA_000168735.1 Candidatus Endoriftia persephone str. Hot96_1+Hot96_2
CCTTGATCCGGTTGGTGTAGAAGCCGGAGCTGGCGAAAAAATCGCTCTCCCACAAACGCTTGGAGAAGCGCAGGTTGTTGAGGCTGGCGGCCAGATGATCCTTCAGGTCAACCTGATGCGAGCAGAGTCCACCGGGGCGCAAGATGCGCCGGAACTCGGCCCAGGATCGGGTCGAACTCGGCCAACCGCACATGCTCCAGCACCGCCTGGGAGAAGATCAGGTCAATGCTGTCGGCCTCAATCTCATGCAGACTCTTCAGCCCTTCGGTCAGGTAACGAGCGCCACAGGCAGAGAGGATCGCATCCAGCGAGCCGGCCTGAGAGAGATCGGGTGGATTAAGTCCCTGCGCCTCCAGATATTCCGCCAACGCCCGATAGATCTGCGGGTCGGCAGTCGGCAAAGGCTCCTACATCGACCAGCACCGCCTCTCCCCCATAGGCTGCGACGATCAGCGCCGTAGCAATCGAATCACCCGGACCCAGCTCCAGCACGCGTGCACCTGCCACTCTGTCCGCCATACCGGCTTGGGTGAGATGGCGTTCGAAGACCTTCAGCGCATACTCTTGAGGCGCCATCCGGCCATGCTGAAAAATCCCCAGCCGGTGCCAGAGACGATAGGCCACTGGCAGTCGGCTGAGCAGGATTTAATCACGA
>AASF01000830.1 GCA_000168735.1 Candidatus Endoriftia persephone str. Hot96_1+Hot96_2
GATCCGCTCCAGCACCCGCTCCTTGGCCGCCGGCCGCTTCATCGCCTGCAGCACCCGCTGGTTGGCGTGCTGCAGCGGCATGTCGAGATAGGGCAGGATATGCCCCTCCGCCATCAGCGGGATCAGATCATCCACGTGGGGATAGGGATAGACATAGTGCAGCCGCACCCAGGCGGGCAGCTCACCCAGGGCGGCGGCCAGATCATGGATGCGGGTGGTCAGTGGCCGACCCTGCCAGAAATCGGGCCGGTATTTGGTGTCGAGGCCGTAGGCGCTGGTGTCCTGGGAGACCACCAGCAGCTCGCGCACCCCCGCCTCCACCAGCCGCTGCGCCTCTCCCATCACCTCGGCCAGCGGCCGGCTTACCAGATCACCACGCAGCTGCGGGATGATGCAGAAGCTACAGCGGTGGTAGCACCCCTCGGAGATCTTCAGATAGGCGTAGTGGCGCGGTGTCAGCTTGACCCCCGCTGGAGGGCAGCAGGTTGGCTAAGGGCTCATGGGGGCGCGGCAGCTCGGCGTGGATCGCCTCCAGCACCGCGTCGTATGTGTGCGCTCCAGTCTACTGCCAGCACCTGCGGATGGGCGGTGCGGATGCGTGCCTCATCACCACCGAGACAGCCGGT
>AASF01000829.1 GCA_000168735.1 Candidatus Endoriftia persephone str. Hot96_1+Hot96_2
TCAACCACCTCAAGGAGCGTGATATCGGGGTGCTCATCACCGACCACAATGTGCGCGAAACCCTCGACATCTGCAACCGCGCCTACATCATCAACAACGGCAAGGTGCTCGAAGAGGGCACCCCGGAGGCGATCCTTGAGCACCCCGAGGTGCGCGCCGTCTATCTCGGCGAAAACTTCACCATGTAGCATGGCGCAGGGCCGACCGCACCTCCTTTGCCGGGCCGGTTTACAAATACATGACCCACGGCAACTCTCGATCAAGCCGAGGTTCCACCTACGATTGCTTTTGACTAAAATGAAACCGAAAAGGCACATAAATTGCGTACGAGAACCAACTTGACCATGGATAGATGAAGCAGACACTTCAGCTTCGACTCGGCCAACACCTCACCATGACGCCTCAGCTGCAGCAGGCGATCCGTCTGCTACAGCTCTCCGCGCTCGATCTCAATCAGGAGATACAGGAGGCCCTCGACACCAACCCGATGCTGGAAGCCGAAGAGGAGTTTGAGCAAACCGCCACAGAGCGCAAGGAGAATCCCAGCAGCGAAAGCGCGCAGCAAACTCCGGCGGATGGCAACGACATCAACAACGAACGGGAGGTCAAGACCGACAGCCCCGAGATGCCCGAGGATCTCCCGGTCGACACCGAGTGGAGCGATGTCTACGACAGCTACTCGCCACCAGCTCCCGCCGGCGGCGAGGGCAGCGATACCGACTTCCTCAGCCAGCGCAGCAAATCTGATTCACTGCAGGACCACCTGCTGTGGCAACTCAACCTGACCCGCCTCTGCCCCTCGGACCAGGCGATCGCGCTGACCATCATCGACAGCATCAGCCCCGACGGCTATCTGCAGGCCAGCATCGAGGAGATCCACTCCACGGTCGATCTGGAGGAGGTGACCCTAGAGGATGTGGAGGCAGTGCTGCACCGCGTTCAGGCCTTCGACCCCCCCGGTATCGCCGCCCGCGGCCCGCAGGAGTGCTTGCTGATCCAGCTCGATCAGCTGCCCCCGGAGACTGCCTATCTGGAGCAGGCGATCCAGCTGTGTAGCACACATTTTAAGCTGCTGGCGGACCAGGACCAGGCGCAGATCAAGCGCAAGATGAAGATCGATGACCATGAATTGTCGGCGATCAACCAGCTGATCCGCTCACTCCACCCGCGCCCCGGCACCCTGATTGCCGATACCGAGCCGGAGTATGTCATCCCAGAGGTGTAAGTCACCAAGCGCAACAACAGCTGGCATGTGGAGCTCAACCCGGAGACCATGCCACGCCTGCGGGTCAACGCCGAAT
>AASF01000828.1 GCA_000168735.1 Candidatus Endoriftia persephone str. Hot96_1+Hot96_2
GCTTAGAGGAAGGGAAAAAGGCAAATAACTTGAGTGCTATCCGATCATCCGGCCAGTAGCATGGAGAATCATCACTGGTTTCGAGCCTCAAGCTATAGACGCCATTTCGGTGTCCGCCCTTCGATCCGCCCTTCGGCGACACGAAAACCAGTAAAAACTCGGCCAGATATTCCACCGGAGTCTGGTCTTTATAAAAGCGCCGTCCATAGAGCCGAATAGCTGGATTGGTCTGATCCGCCGGAATTCCACGCTCACTGGTTGATGGAAATCGATCCAACAAGATACCTTGGTCTGTACTCATTTGCTCCTGCTCCGCCATTAGCCTTGCTCTAAGATGTTTTGGTCTTGATCCAGCAAGAATCGATGCAGATGGACCTCGCCATCAATGCCCGCGCGGAGCAATTCGATCTCATCCTTGCGACTGCCTCCTATCCTCGGTTACTTTCATGCAACTCAGCCCGAAAGCAATCCAACTGTGCCTGATGGATAGGTGACAGTGCATTGCCCCAATTCGCCGGCATCGCGGCGACGAATGTAATCCAGCAACGGCAGTGTCAAATCAAGCCTGGCCCGGCCCCTATCGAAACTCAATACCGGCACTCGCCGATCTGAATCAAAATCCAGATCAAAGTCCCTA
>AASF01000827.1 GCA_000168735.1 Candidatus Endoriftia persephone str. Hot96_1+Hot96_2
GATCAGAACTGAGCGATTCAGCTGCTGCAGCCCAAGTATATCCAATCAACCCCTGGCACATAAGCCGTTATTGACTTGACGGCAAAAAAGGATTTTCAAAGCATCGATTATCTGGCGAAATCGAAAGGCCTCAAAGCCTGGTTTACGGCCTACATTTTCGAGATAGGCTGCCACGTGAGACGGATTATGTGTCTTAAGGCGCACATCATGGTGATATCGAATATAATTTTCGACATGCCTCTGATACCAAGGGCGCGCCTTGGGTGATACACCTGCCTTTGTAAGATTTCTCTGATAGTTACGCCAGAAATTCGCATACCGTGAACTGTTGTTCAGCCGGTTTTTATGAGGCATCCTAAGCCCTCCATGGCAAGGATTTTAATTCTATAGACTATAAGCTAGTCTATGGCCACCTATTTCGCAATAGGCTGGCACAGTCCATCTCAGAAAACGCTGCCGCAGCCCATTTCAATGTTAAGTTTAAAAAAGAAGGGAAGCACATGAGTTTTATCCAAAAGCATCTCAACGAAAAAAACATATGGCTTGCAACCTGCGTGTTTTTCGTGGCTGGGGTGCTTTTGCCAATGTTCACGTTTAATAAATTCATTATATTTAATGACACTTTCTCACTTATAAGCGGAATACTGTATCTGTTAAAGGAAGGGGAAATATTTCTATTTTTGGTCGTATTTGCATTCAGCCATTCATTGGCCCCAACGTAACAANGCTAAAGAACTCATCCATAGATCTAAATAACGCACAAAAAGAACTAAATGAAGAAATTAGATTAAAATACATAAGAAGGTTGGCCATCGTGGGCAAATGGTCATGGCAGATGTATCGTGGTTGCAGTCCTCGTTGCATCTGTAAAACTAGGAATGCTGGCA
>AASF01000826.1 GCA_000168735.1 Candidatus Endoriftia persephone str. Hot96_1+Hot96_2
GATCAGGCGGCGCACATTCTCTCGCAGGCGCTGCTCGGAAAGTACGAACAGCGGCGAGCCAAAGCGTTCGATCAGGTCGTCGATGGGCACGCCGTCGATATCCGTAATATGGTCCGGCGCGCCACCGCCACCAAACTTGTTCAGGCCACCCACCAAATGGGGGGTCAGGGTGGGCCGCATCCAACTCTTCTTTCTGTCACTCATCGTTCGTACTCTCGGTCAGCCCGCCATGGACTGTCATGGATTCAAACTGTTGCAGACTCATCAGGGTCTCCTGGGCATAGCGAATAAAAAGCAGTCCCACCTGTGGCGATGAAAAAACAGGCGGGGGGGTGCCATTGATC
>AASF01000825.1 GCA_000168735.1 Candidatus Endoriftia persephone str. Hot96_1+Hot96_2
GATCACCACCGAGTGCATGGTGGCCGAAGAGGCAAAGGATGAGCCAGCTGCTGCACCCGATATGGGCGGCATGGGTGGTATGGGCGGAATGGGTGGCATTTGGGCGNGGCCTGGACTGTCAATCATCCTCCCCCATCCAGCCTTAGCCTGGAGAAGCCCCGCAGCGAAAGTTGCGGCGCTTTTTTTGTGCCTGTAGCACCGCTCATGCCACAAATGGCAGATTATAGGGCGGGCCATGCCCGCTGGCAGCATTGGGTTGGCGCCCATGGGGCGCCCTATGTAACAGACACGCGCCCGCCGGATTATTCATTGCCAAATGGTCGGGTGGGTTAGTTTCAAATCTCCACCCCAATCGCTGGGTAACCACCATTCCCCTACGTGGCGATGAAAGGTAGACCAGGGCCAATCGACTACGCGTTCTACCAGCCCATGTTTGAGCGGGTTTATGTGGACGTAATCGAAATGCCGAGCGTAGTCGATTCCATTATCGATGTGGTGGCCAGAAACGTGGCTGCCAATAGGGCGAGCATGCGGCCCGCCGGCAGCGTTGGTTTGGCGCCTATGGGGGCCCTATTCGTATGCGCCGATATCCGGTGCCTTGCCGTTGTATTTCAGGCTCACCCCTTGCCCCTTGCGCCAGCTGAGGGGGTGGTCGAGGCGCAGGGTGTTTGTCGCGTAGTCGATGCTGATGATCCGT